>NZ_CAJCKG010000016.1:0-70481 GCF_903970945.1 Curtobacterium sp. ME26 | reverse complement strand
ATCCGCTCCAGCTGGACGTCGACCACCGCGTGGTCCGCCCGTCCGAGCGGTCGCCACCAGGGCCGTGCCCGCCACCGCCCCATCGCGACGGTCGACCGCACGGTCAGCGGGAGCGCGGTCGGCGGGACGGCCTGGGTCACGTACGCGACACCGCCGGACGGGAGGCCCGACACGGCTCCGCCGACCGGCGTCACCACCCCGGCGAGTGCGTCGAGCAGCGTCGACTTGCCGGATCCGTTGGGCCCGGTGAGCGCCGTGACGACCCCCGCGGGGAACGTCGCGTCGAGGCCGTCGAGCACCGTCCGGTCGCCGCGTCGGACGACGAGGTGCGCGACCTCGAGGGCAGGGGGGACTGCGGTGGTGAGCACCTGAGCACGCTATCAGTATCGATAGTCGTTTTCATGTAGCGTCTCGCAGCGTGACCTGGCTGACCGATCCGTTCTCCGTCGACTTCATGCTGCGCGCGCTCGCGGGCGGCACCCTGGCGGCGGTCCTCTGCGCGGTCGTCGGCACGTGGGTGCTCGTCCGCGGCATGGCGTTCCTCGGCGAGGCCCTGGCGCACGGCATGCTCCCCGGCGTCGCGGTCGCCACCCTGACCGGGATCCCGGCGGTCCTCGGCGCCGCGGTGAGCGCGGGCGTGATGGTGCTCGGCGTCGGGGCGCTCCGCCGCCGGGCACGGCTGTCGTACGACACCTCGATCGGGCTGCTCTTCGTCGGCATGCTCGCGCTCGGGGTCATCATCGTGTCGTCGTCGCGGTCCTTCGCCACCGACGTGACCGCGATCCTGTTCGGGGACGTGCTCGCCGTGACCCGCGCGGACCTCGGCGGACTCGCGATCGCCGTCGTCGTCGCGCTCGTGCTCGCCGCCGTGTTCCACCGGCCCTTCACCGCGGCGGCGTTCGACGCCCGGAAGGCCACGACCCTCGGGCTCCGCCCCCGACTGGCCGAGGTCGTGCTCGTCGGCCTCGTGACGCTCGCCGTCGTCGCGTCCTACCGTGCGGTCGGCACGCTGCTCGTCGTCGGGCTCCTGCTCGCCCCGGCCGCGGCCGCCCGCGCGTGGACGAAGCACGTCGGCTCGACGATGCTGCTCGCCGCGGGCATCGGCACCGTCGCGGTCGCGGTCGGCCTGCTCGTGTCCTGGCACCTCGGCACCGCCGCCGGAGCGAGCATCGCGGCCGTCGCCGTCGGATCGGTCGCCGTCTCGCGCGCCCTCGCGGCCCTCCGCCCGCGGGTGTCCGGCCCGCGACCGACCACACGCACACCAGCACCAGCACCAGCACCGGCACCGGCACCGGCACCACGAGAGGCAGCATGAACCAGCCCACGAAGCGACGCGCACCCGCGCGCCTGGCCACCACCACCGCGATCGCCGCCGCCCTGGCGATCACCGCCACCGCCTGCTCGACGGGCGGATCCACCGGACCGGCGGCCGACGGACCGACCGGCACCGCGAAGCCCCACGGCTACGTCGCGGGCGCGAGCGAGGCACAGGAGCCGCAGGTGCGCCTCCTGGCCGTGTCCGCCACCGGCGCGACCGCGATCCACGACCTGCTCACCGGGGAGACCACCGACCTCGACCCGGTCGACGCCCCCGAGCACGCCGCAACCGACGGCCGGTTCCTCGTGACCAGCACCGACGACCGGACGACCATCGTCGACGGCGGCTCCTGGACGGTCGACCACGGCGACCACACGCACTACTACGCCGCGCAGCCGCGGGTCGTCGACACGATCGACGGCGGCGGTCCGGTCGAGGTGCACTCCTCGGAGACCATGACGACCATCACCTGGCCGGAGCGCGGCGAGGCGGTCGTCCTCGACCGCGCGGCCCTCGGGCAGGGCGAGGTCGAGGAGACGACCCGGGTCGACGCGACCGTCCTGCTGCCGTTCGGCGAGCAGCTCGTGGCCGGGGACGGTGACGTCGTCCGCCTGCTCGACGCCGACGGCGAGCCCACCGGCACCGAGCAGGCGTGCGCCGACCCCGCGGGCGGCACCGTGACCCGGGCCGGGGCGGTCGTCGGTTGCGCGGACGGCGCGGTCGTCGTCGGCGACGACGGCGGGACCTCCGTCGTCGCGCTGCCGGCCGGCGCGGACCGGCCGACGGCGTTCTCGGCACGCTCCGGACGCCCGACGGTCGCCGGACTCGCCGGGGACCGGGGCGCGTGGCTGCTCGACGTCCGTGAAGGCACCTGGCGCCTGGTCGAGACCGAGCGGCCGCTGCGCGCGGTGACGGCGGTCGACGACGAGGACGAGCACGTGGTGGGCGTCGACGACCAGGGGCGGGTCGTGGTCGTCACTGCGTCGACCGGGGCCGTCGCCACCACGCAGCCGCTCCTGGACCCCGCCGCCGAGCCGCTCCTGCAACTCGACGCGCAGCGCGCCTACGTCACGGACGCGTCCGGGGAGCAGGTGCACGAGGTCGACTTCGCCGACGGCGCCCGGGTCGCCCGGTCGATCGAGCTGCCCGAGGCCCCCGTGGCCTTCGCCGAGGTCGGGCTGTGACGCGCCGCCTCCGGGCCGCCGCCGCACTGGCCGTGGCCGCCGGTCTCGTCGTGACCACGGCGGGCTGCTCGTCCGCCGGGTCGGACCGACCCCTCGTCGCGGTCACGACGAACATCCTCGGGGACGTCGTGACCGAGGTGGTCGGGGACGCCGCCGACGTCATGGTGCTCATGCCCGCGGGCGCCGACCCACACTCGTTCGAGGTCTCCGCGAAGGAGGCCGCACAGCTCCGGACCGCCGACCTGGTCGTCGAGAACGGCCTGGGGCTCGAGGAGGGGGTCGCCCGTCACGTCGAGGCAGCCGCCTCCGACGGCGTCCCGGTGTTCACCGCCGGCGACCACGTCGACGCGCTCGAGTGGACGACCGAGGACGACAGCGGGCCCGACCCGCACCTCTGGACCGACCCCGAGCGCATGGTCGACGTCGTCGAGGCGCTCGACGCCGACCTGCGCGACGCCGGTGTCGAACCGACCGGCACCGACGCGTACCTCGACGAGCTGGCGACGCTGGACGACGAGATGACCGACGCGTTCGCGGGCATCCCCGAGGACCGGAGGGCGCTCGTCACGAACCACCACGTGTTCGGGTACCTGGCCGACCGGTACGGCTTCCGCGTCGTCGGCGCCGTCATCCCGAGCGGCACCACGCTGGCCTCGCCCAGTGCAGCAGACCTGCGCGACCTGGCCGCCGCGATCGACGAGGCGGGCGTCCCGACGATCTTCGCCGACCTCTCGCAGCCCGCACGGCTGGCCGAGGTGCTCGCCGACGAGGTGGACGTGCACGTCCGGATCCGGTCCCTCGCGACCGAGTCCCTGACCGAGGACGGCGACGCCTCCACCTACCTCGGGATGATGCGCTCCAACACGAACGCGATCGTCGCGGGCCTGTCGATTTCTAATTGAGAATGAGAATCAGTACAGTGAACGGCATGACACCACTCCGCACCACGCTTGCGCCCGCTGCCCTGCTCGGCGCCGCCGCCCTCGTCCTGACCGGCTGCTCGACCGGCCCCGCTGCCGAGGCCGAGGGCACCCGCACCACGAAGGCCGCATCAGCCGGAGGCGACCGCATCGTCCTCACCTACGACGGCGGCCTGCTCACCCTCGACCAGGACCTGCAGGTCGTCGCCGACGACGCGATCGACGGCTTCACCCGCGTGAACCCCGCCGGGGACGGCCGCCACGTGCTCGTCACGGTGCCCGAGGGCTTCCGGGTCCTCGACACCGCCGCGGCGCCAGCCCTGACCGACGCGGTGTTCCCCGCCGACACCGGCGGCCACGCCGTCGTCCACGGCGAGAAGACCGCCCTGTTCGCCGACGGTTCCGGCGACGTGACCGTGTTCGACCACGACGAGCTCGACGGCGACCGCCTGCCCGACGTCGAGACCACGGAGTCCGAGGCCGCCCACCACGGTGTCGCGATCATGCTGGAGGACGGCACGCTCCTCAGCACGATCGGCACCGAGGAGGAGCGCACCGGCGTCCGCGCGCTCGACGAGGACGGCGAGGAGCTGGCCCGCTCCGAGGCGTGCCCGAACGTGCACGGCGAGGGGGCGGTGCAGGGCGAGGTCGCGGTCTTCGGCTGCACCGACGGCGCCCTCGTGTACCAGGACGGCGCGTTCACGAAGATCGACGCCCCGACCGAGTACGGCCGCACCGGCAACCTGTTCACCACCGAGGACTCGTCCGTGGCCGTCGGCGACTTCAACGACGACCCGGACAGCGAGGGCTACCTGCTCGACCAGGTCGCCCTCATCGACGCGGCCTCCGGCGAGTACCGCGTGGCGGACATGCCCGAGGGCGTCGGCTTCACGTTCCGCGACCTGGCCCGGGGCCCCGGCGACGAGGCCGTGGTCCTCGGCTCCGACGGCGCACTGCACACCTTCGACGAGCAGACGGGCGAGCCGATCGACTCCTTCGACGTCATCGACGCGTGGGAGGGTCCGACCGAGTGGCAGGACGCCCACCCCGCGCTCAAGGTCGTCGGCGACGTCGCCTACGTCACCGACCCGGCCGAGCGGAAGGTCCACGCCGTGGACCTCACCACCGGGAAGGTCGTCGCGTCGAGCGACGAACTGCCGGGCGTCCCGAACGAGATCGCGGTCGCCTGACGGCGTACTGTCCGCGACATGCCCGCTCTCACCGACACGTTCACCCTCTCCAACGGCCTGCACATCCCGAAGATCGGCTTCGGGACGTGGCAGATCCCCACCGGCTCCGAGGCGTACGACGCCACGAAGACCGCCCTCGAGGCCGGCTACCGGCACATCGACACCGCGCTGGCGTACGGCAACGAGGCCAGCGTGGGCGAGGCGATCCGCGACAGCGGCATCGCGCGCGACGAGGTCTTCGTGACCACGAAGCTGCCCGCCGAGGTGAAGACCGCCGACGGTGCACGCAGCGCCTTCGAGGAGTCGTCCCGCAACCTCGACCTCGGACACGTCGACCTGTACCTGATCCACGCGCCGTGGCCCTGGAGCGACATGGGCTCCGACCACCGTGACGGCAACGTCGAGGTGTGGAAGGTCTTCGAGGAGCTGTACGAGGCCGGCCGCACGAAGAGCATCGGTGTCTCGAACTTCGACGTCGCCGACCTGCAGGACCTGCTCGGTCGCACCGACGTCGTCCCGCACGCCAACCAGATCCGCTGGTTCATCGGCAACACCCAGGACGAGACCACCGCGTTCGACCGCGAGCACGACATCCTCACCGAGGGCTACTCGCCGCTCGCGACGGGCGGTCTGCTCGAGAACGCGGCCATCCGCGAGATCGCCGGCAAGTACGACAGGTCGGTGGCCCAGGTCGCGATCCGCTACCTGCTCGACAAGGACGTCCTCCCCCTGCCGAAGTCGACCACGCCGTCCCGCATCGCGGAGAACGCGGACGTCGACTTCACGCTGTCCGACGAGGACCTCGCGACGCTCGACGGGCTGCACGACACCGACAGCTGAGCTCAGTACCGGTGCTGAGGCCCTCCGATGGTGTGACCATCGGAGGGCCTCAGCACGAGTGCCCGTCGATGCACGGGAAGCGCCACGCCGGTCTCGTCGACCGTCAGCGCCAGGTCCGCGCGACCACCCAACCGTCACCCTCGGGGACGATGTCGACGACGACCGCGTCCTCGTCGGCGCTCACCTGGAAGCGCCACCCGACCGTGCGCTCCGGCGCGTGCGTCATCGCCGACGGCAGGAACTCCGCCGTCGCGGTCAGCCGCGTCGGGCTGTCGCTCACCCGCCAACGGCGATCCCGCCACACCATGCGGTCCGGTACCCCGCGCTCCCACCACACCGTGGCGACCTCGTGCGTCAGCATCATCTCGACCTCCCGTTCGAACGTGTGTTCGAATGGTAAGCGATAGCCGGACGACACGCACGCGCGGGATGGACGGGTGCGCACGGCGTCCATCGACGCGCACCGACGCAGGCCCGCGGCGGTTCAGTCGCTCGCGGCAGCCCGCGCGGTGAGCATCCCGAGGAGCGCCAGGGCATCCGCGTCGGGGGAACCCTGCGGCGCGGTGTAGAGCACGAGGAACTGGTCGCCGTCGACGAGCGCGAGGCTGTCGCAGTCGACCGTGACCGGCCCGACCGACGGATGGTGGAAGGTCTTCGTGAGCACCGGGGCCGGCTGCACGTCGTGCCGCGACCACAGCCGCTCGAACTCCGCGTTGCCCGTCCGGAGTTCGTCGACGAGCGCGATGACCTCCGGGTCCGAGGGGTGCTGCGCGAGCGTCGTCCGCAGCTGCATCACCACCTGGTGCCGGAACTCGGCGCCGTCGGCGATGCCGTACGGCGGCTCGGACGCCCCGCCCGTCCCGCCGACGGGGAAGGCCTGCCGGGCGAGGTTGCGGTCCCGACGGTCCCGCAGGGCGAAGTCCTCCATGAGCGCGGCGGCGAGGGGGTTCCACGCGAGGACCTCGAAGTCGGCCGCGAGCACGATCGCAGCGGTCAGCGGCAGACGGTCGACGACCGCCAGGATGCTCGGCCGCACCTGACGCCGGAGGCTCGCGGTCCGGGTCCGCGCGGTCCCGGCGAGCAGGTGGAGGTGGTCGGACTCGGCGTCGGTGAGCCGGAGCGTCCCCGCGATGCCGGCGAGCACCTCGGCCGAGGGGCGCGGGGCTCGTGCCTGCTCGAGCCGGACGTAGTACTCGGTGGAGATGTGGGCGAGGACCGCGACCTCCTCGCGGCGCAGCCCGGGCGTGCGCCGACGCGTCCCCGACGGCAGCCCGACGTCCTCCGGGCGCAGCCGCTCGCGCCGGGCGCGGAGGAACGCGGCGAGCTCGTGCTTGTCCATGCGCCGATCCTCCCCCGCGAGCGCGACGCCGTCCTGGTACCGGGTGTACCTGGCTGCGCGGTCGCCGCAGGACGGACGCTGACGGCATGACCGATCACACCACCACCCGTCCGAACGGCCTGCTCTCCGGCAAGGTCGTCTTCGTCTCCGGCGCCAGCCGCGGCATCGGTGCTGCCGCCGCCCGCCTCTTCGCCGACGAGGGCGCCGCAGTCGTCCTCGCCGCGCGGAGCACCGGGTCCCTCCAGACCGTCGTCTCCGGGATCCGCGACGCCGGCGGCACCGCCGACGCCGTCGCGCTCGACCTCGCCGACCCGGCGAGCATCCGAGCCGCCGTCGACCGTGTCGGCGAGTTGCACGGACGACTCGACGGCGCCTTCAACAACGGTGCCGCGATCCAGCAGCCCGGTCCGCTGGACACCACGAGCGACGAGGACATCGACACCCAGTTCGCGGTCAACTTCCGCGGGCACTGGGTCGCGATGACCGCGGAGGCCGCCCTGATGCGCCACTCCGGCGGCGGGGCGATCGTGAACACCTCGAGCATCGGCAGCCGCCGGGCCAACCCGGCACTGCCGGCCTACGGGGCGATGAAGCGCGCCCTGAACAGCATCACCGAGACCGCAGCCGTGACGTGGGCACCCGAGGGCATCCGGGTCAACGGCATCACCCCGGGCGGCACCGCGACGGACATGATCGCCGCGTGGGTGGCGGCGACCCCGGGGATCACGGAGCAGATCGACGCCTCGGTGCCGCTCGGCAGGATGGCCCGCCCCGAGGAGGTTGCCGAGGTCGCCGCCTGGCTGCTCAGCGACCGGGCCTCGATGGTGACCGGTGCGAGCATCCCCGTGGACGGCGGCGCCGGGGCCTGACGCACCCGCGGTACCCGCTCGGCTGGACGTGGGCCGTCCGTGCTGCCACGACCGAGGCGCACCATGGACCACGACCCGGGAACACGCGCCCGGGGTCGCCGGTTGCACCCGGTGATGCCGCAGCCAGCGGCAACGACGACGCCCAGGAGGCCAGCATGACCACGACCGAGACCGCCATCCTCGCCGGCGGGTGTTTCTGGGGAGCGCAGCAGCTCCTCCGCCGCCGACCCGGCGTCATCAGCACGCGCGTCGGCTACTCCGGCGGGGACACCCCGAACGCCACGTACCGGAACCACGGCGACCACGCCGAGGCCGTCGAGATCGTCTTCGACCCGTCGCAGATCTCGTACCGCGACCTGCTCGAGTTCTTCTTCCAGATCCACGACCCGTCCACGAAGGACCGGCAGGGCAACGACGTCGGTCGCAGCTACCGCTCGGCGATCTACTTCACCAACGACGAGCAGCGCCAGGTCGCACTCGACACCATCGCGGACGTGGACGCCTCCGGCATCTGGCCGGGCAAGGTCGTCACCGAGGTCGAGCCCGCGGGCGACTTCTGGGAGGCCGAGGAGGAGCACCAGGACTACCTCGAGAAGTACCCGGCGGGGTACACCTGCCACTTCGTGCGTCCGGGCTGGAAGCTCCCGCACCGTGACGAGGCGACCGCCACGGTCTGACGTTCGATCCGACGGACGGGAGGCGCGGTGCCAGCTGGCACCGCGCCTCCCGTCCGTCACGGGGTACGCAGGCGACGTGAGGACACAGTCGCCGCCCGCTAGAAGTGCACTATGACCACTTCCTCCCGCACCCCGCTCGGCGTGACGCTCGTCGACGGCGGCGCCAACGTCGCGCTCTTCTCCAGCACCGCCGAGCGCGTCGAGTTCTGCCGCTTCGACGAGGACGGCACCGAGCACCGCACCGAGCTGCGCAACCGCACCGGCTACACCTTCCACGACGTCGTGCCGGACGTGACCGTCGGCACCCGGTACGGCTTCCGCGTGCACGGCGCCTGGGACCCGGCGAACGGCCTGCGCCACAACGCCGCGAAGCTCCTGCTCGACCCGTACGCCACGGCCGTCGACGGCTCGTACGAGTGGGGCCAGGCCCTGTTCGGCCACGACATGGAGGACCCGGAGCAGATCGACGAGACCGACTCGGCGAGCGCCATGCCGAAGTCCGTCGTCGCCGACCGCGCGTTCGAATGGGACGGCGACCAGCTGCTCCACACCCCGTACGCCGACACGGTCGTCTACGAGGTGCACGTCAAGGGCTTCACGAAGCAGCACCCGGACGTGCCCGAGGAGATCCGCGGCACCTACGCGGGCCTCGCACACCCCGCCGCGATCAAGCACCTGACCGACCTGGGCGTGACCGCAGTCGAGCTGCTGCCGACGCACCAGTTCGTACAGGACTCGACCCTCGCCGACAAGGGCCTCCGCAACTACTGGGGATACAACAGCATCGGCTTCTTCGCCCCGCACGACGAGTACTCGTCCTCGGGCACGGCCGGCCAGCAGGTCACCGAGTTCAAGGAGATGGTCAAGGCCCTGCACGCCGCGGGGCTCGAGGTCATCATGGACGTCGTCTACAACCACACCGCCGAGGGCAACCACATGGGCCCGACGCTGTCCTTCAAGGGCATCGACAACGCGTCGTACTACCGCCTGGTCGAGGGCGACGAGGGCAACTACTTCGACACGACCGGCACGGGCAACAGCCTCAACGTCTCGCACCCCTCCGCGCTCGGGCTCATCACCGACTCGCTCCGCTACTGGGTCGAGGAGATGCACGTCGACGGCTTCCGCTTCGACCTCGCGACGACCCTGACCCGTCAGGACGGCGAGGCCGAGAAGCACTCCGCGTTCCTCGACATCATCCACCAGGACCCGGTGCTCCGCGAGGTCAAGATGATCGCCGAGCCGTGGGACACCGCGGGCTACCAGGTGGGCGGCTTCCCGGCCGACTGGTCGGAGTGGAACGGCAAGTACCGCGACGACCTCCGCTCCTTCTGGCGCGGTGACGAGGGCACCCTCGGCGACGCCGTGCAGCGCACCCTCGGCAGCCCGGACGTCTACGAGGGCTCGCGCCGCTCCCCGCTCTGCTCGGTGAACTTCGTCACCGCGCACGACGGCTTCACCCTGGCCGACCTCACGATGTTCGCCGAGAAGCACAACGAGGCGAACGGCGAGGACAACAACGACGGCGAGAGCAACAACACCTCGTTCAACGGCGGCATCGAGGGCCCGACCGACGACGGCGCGGTGAACGACTACCGCGACCGCCAGCGCCGGAACTTCCTCGGCACGCTCATGCTCTCGGCGGGCATCCCGATGATGCTCGGCGGTGACGAGATCGCCCGCTCGCAGGGCGGCAACAACAACGCCTACTGCCAGGACGACGAGATCTCGTGGTTCGACTGGGAGGCCGCCGACCAGGACCTGCTCGCCTTCACGACCGCGGCGATCGCGTTCCGCAAGCAGCACGCGGCGCTCCGCCCGATCTGGTACCGCACGGCACCCGGCGACTCCGAGTCGACCGTGCAGGTGCTCCGCGCCGACGCGCAGGGCTTCGAGGACGGCGACTGGGCCGACGCGGGCAACCGTGCCGTGATCCTGGTGCTGCAGCAGGGCGACGACACCGTCGCGGTGCTCATGAACGCCTCGGACACGACCGTCGAGTTCACGCTGCCGGAGAAGCCGGGCGGTGGCACGTGGTCGCTCGGTCTGTCGAGCGACCCGGACCAGGCGGTCGAGGGTGACGCGACGTCGCTGCTCGTGCGCGACGCGTCCTTCACGGCGCTGGTGTAGTCCTCGGTCGCACGGACACACGGACGGGAGGCGCGGTGCCGGCTGGCACCGCGCCTCCCGCCCGTCGTGTGGGGACCCCAATGACTGGACAGGCGTTGTACATGTACACTCCTGTCCATGCCGGTCTCATCGAAGCGACGTCTCGTCGCCGACGCCCTCCGCGACGCGATCGCGTCGGGCCGGTACCGCGCGGGTGAGCGCCTGCCCGGCGAGCACGACCTCGCCGAACGGTTCGCGGTGAGCCGCGGGACCGTCCGGGCCGCCCTCGCCGACCTGGCCGACGACGAGTACATCGCCACCCGCGGGGGCATCGGCTCCGTCGTCACGTTCGACGGCGCCACGCTCGACCCGCGCGGTGGCTGGGCCCGGTCGATCGCCGCGTCGGGCACCGAGGTGACCACGCGCATCCTGCGGCTCGCCCGGCTGGACGACCCGCGCCTCCAGGCCGAGGTGGACGCAGCGGAGGCGACCTTCGTCGCCGTCGACCGGCTCCGCACCGTCGTCGGCGGGCGACCCGTGTCGCTCGAGCGCAGCGTGCTGCCGCACGTCGGGCGCCTGGCGGCCGCGACGACCGACGGACTGGTCGACGACTCGCTCACCGCAACCATCGCCGAGGCCGGCCTCGTCCCCGCGGAGGCCGAGCAGTGGGTCGACGTCGTCCCGCTCGACGTCGACGACGCGGCGCTGCTCGACCGGCCCGCCGGCACCCCGTTCCTCCGGAGCCGCCGCGTCTCCCGCACCGCCGACGGCACGTTCGTCGAGCGCGTCGACAGCCTCCTCGACCCCGACCGCTTCCGGCTGCACATGCGCTTCGGGACGGCACGATGACGACCCGACAGCACCCCGTGGACGACCACACCGCAGCCCTCGCCGCTCTCACCGGACTCGCGATCGGCGACGCCCTCGGCATGCCGACCCAGTCGATGTCGCTCGCACAGATCCGCGCCGACCACGGTGTCCTGACGGGCTTCGTGGACGCCGGGCCGCACCAGCGGATCGCCGCCGGCATGCCCGCGGGCACGATCACCGACGACACCGAGCAGGCCGTGATGGTCGCCGAGCTGCTCCTGGAGGGCGACGGGCGCATCGACCCGACCCGCTTCGCCGAGGCGCTCATCGCCTGGGAGCGCGCGATGGAGGCGAAGGGCTCGCTCGACCTGCTCGGGCCGAGCACCAAGACGGCCGTGCAGCGGATCCTCGACGGCGTCCCGGCGTCCGAGGCCGGGTCGACCGGCACGACGAACGGCGCCGCGATGCGCATCGCTCCCGTCGGCATCGCCGTGCCGTCCGGCGACCTCGTGCGGCTGGTCGACGCCGTGCAGGACGCCTGCCGCGTCACGCACGACACCGGGCTCGGCGTGGCCGGCGCGAGTGCCGTCGCCGCTGCGGTCAGCGCGGGCATCGACGGGGCATCCCGCACCGAGGCACTCGACGCCGCCGTCGCGGCCGCCACGATCGGCGCCGAGCGCGGACACTGGGTCGCGGGTGCCGACATCGCGGCGAAGACCGCCTGGGCACGCGGGTACCTGCCGACCGTGCCCGCGGCGGACCGGATCGACACGGTCTCGCGGCTCATCGGCACGAGCGTCGCCAGCCAGGAGTCCGTCGTCGCCGCCCTCGCCCTCGTCGCACTCGACCTCGACCCGTGGGAGACGCTCTGCACCGCAGCGTCGATCGGCGGCGACACCGACACGATCGCCGCGATGGCCGGGGCCGTGCTCGGCGCCGTCGACGGTGCGGACGCCTGGCCCGCCGACGCCGTCGCCACCGTGACGACCGTCAACCACCTCGACCTCGGCCCGCTGGTCGACGGACTGCTCACGCTCCGCCACCGCGGCTGACCCCGACGCCGAGCGGTGGCGTCCCCCCTCGCCACCGCTCGGTCCCCCTTCCCCACCCGCACCACCCCTCCCGCACCACCCCTTCCGACGACGCAAGAGGACCCCATGGCCGACGCCACCACCACGCTCTCCAGCGGCACGCTGACGAGCATCGAACAGCGCGGCATCGAGCCCGTGCCCGCCGACGAGCGGAACGGCCGACCCGGCGCGCTCTTCTGGGTCTGGTTCGCCGCGAACATCTCGATCCTCGGGCTGCCGCTCGGCGCGACCCTCGTGGCGTTCCAGGGGCTGACCATCTGGCAGGCCCTCCTCGTCGCCGTGATCGGCGCGGCCGGGTCCTTCGCGGTCGTCGGCGTGATCTCCGTGGCCGGCCGTCGCGGCGGCGCTCCCGGCCTGACCCTGAGCCGTGCGGTGTTCGGCGTGCGCGGCAACGTCGGGCCGACCGCGGTGTCGCTGCTCTCCCGCCTGGGCTGGGAGACCGTGAACACCACCACCGCCGCGTTCGTGCTGCTCTCGCTCTTCGCGATCCTCTTCGGCACCGACGGTGACGCGAAGGCCCACCCGGTGCTGACGATCGTCGCGATCCTGGTGTTCGTCGTCGCCACGGTGCTCGTCTCGGGCCTCGGCCACGCGTTCATCGTCGCCGTGCAGAAGTGGGCGACGTGGGTGTTCGGCGCCCTCAACGTCTTCGTCGCGGTCTTCCTGGTGCTCCGCGTCGACTGGGACGTCGTCGGGTCGCAGCCCGCCGGTCCGGTCAGCGCGATGGTGATCGGCATCGGCACGATCGCCGCCGGCACCGGCATCGGCTGGGCGACCGCCGGCGCGGACATCGCCCGCTACACCCGGACATCCGTCCGGGCAGGGGCCCTGATCGCGGCGAGCGCCGCGGGCGCCGGGATCCCCCTCGTCGTGCTCGTCGGACTCGGCGCGCTCGTGTCCGCCGGCGACCCGACCCTCGCCCAGGCCGGTGACCCGGTCGCCGCGATCCGCGACCTGCTGCCCGGCTGGATGGCGATCCCGTACCTCGTCGCCGCGTTCGGCGGCCTGCTGCTGTCGAACCACCTGTCCGTGTACTCGGCCAGCCTCACCACGCTCACCCTCGGCATCGCGGTCCCCCGCGTCTGGGCAGTCGCGGTCGACGTCGTCGTGACGACGCTCGGCGCGATGTACTTCATGCTCGTCGCTGACGGCTTCTACGCGCCGTTCATCACCTTCATCTCGGTGCTCGCCGTCCCGATCACCGCCTGGCTCGGCGTCTTCACCGCCGACATGCTCCGGCGCCGCTGGTACGACCCCGTCGCGCTCCTCGACCTCCGTGCCGGTGGCCGCTACTGGTACCGCGGCGGGGTCGCGTGGGGAGCCCTGGCCGCCTGGGTCGTCGCGATCGTCGTCGGGTTCCTGTTCACCGCGGTGCAGGTGGGCGACGCCGAGCCCGTGTTCGTCGGGGCGTTCTCGGCGAGCTGGATCGGCGCGAACGGCCTCGGCTGGATCGTCACCTTCGTCGTCGCCGCAGCCGTGTACCTGCTCACCGGCGGCGCACGCGGCCAGGTGCTCGCCCCCGAGCAGGGCCGCTGATGCCCCGGCTCGTCTCGGTCGGCAACGTGATCGTCGACATCGTCATGCGGGTCGACGCGATCCCGGAGCCCGGCGGGGACGTCATCGCCTCGGCATCGACGATCACCGCGGGCGGCGGCCTGAACACGATGGTCGCCGCCGTCCGGGACGGCATCGACGTGGCCTTCGCCGGCCAGTACGGCACCGGCCCGTTCGGTGACGTCGTCCGCGCAGCACTCGCGTCGTCCGGCGTCGAGGTCCTGCAGCCCGGCCTCGACGACGTCGACAGCGGCTACTGCGTCGCCCTGGTCGACGCCTCGACCGAGCGCACGTTCGTCACGAGCGTCGGCGCCGAGCGTCGCCTCGACCGGTCGGACCTCGACCGCGTGGAGCTCCGCTCCGACGACACCGTGTTCGTCTCCGGCTACGGCCTCGCGCACGCTGTGAACGGCCCGGCGATCGCGGACTGGATCGGCACCGTGCCGCCCTCCGTCCGCGTCGTGCTCGACCCGTCACCACTGGTCGACACACTCGACCCGGCGGTCCTCGGCCCCGTCACCGCGCGTGCGGACGTGGTCAGTGCGAACGGCCGGGAGGCGCGGCTCCTGGCCCCGACGGCCGCAGGACTCCCCGAGGCGGTCACCACGATCGCCGCATCCGCCCGCGGCACCGCCCTGGTCCGCGACGGCGCAGCGGGCTGCTGGGTCGCCGAGCCCGGGGCCGCCCCGGTGCTGGTGCCCGGCTTCGCCGTCGACGCGGTGGACTCGAACGGCGCGGGCGACGCCCACGGCGGCGTGCTCGTCGCGGCCCTGTCCCGCGGTGCCTCGCTGGTCGACGCGGTCCGGCGGGCGAACGCGGCGGCGGCCCTCGCCGTGACGCGGCACGGTCCGGCGACGGCACCGACCGCGGCGGAGACGGACGCGTTCCTGGCGGCGCACCCGTCGGCCTGACACCGCCTGTCCGGTCGTCCCCCGACGGCCAGCGGGACACACGGGGCACACGGAGTTGACTGACCACTCCCCCACCAAGGAGACCCGATGCTGTCCCTCATCTACTCGAGCGTCGCCACCCGATCGCTGGACGACGACGACCTCGCCGGACTGCTCGCGCAGAGCCGGCGCGCCAACGAACGGAACGACATCACCGGTGTCCTGCTCTTCCGCAACGGCTACTTCCTGCAGCTGCTCGAGGGGCCGGACCAGGCCGTCCGCGACAAGATGGCCACGATCAAGCACGACGAGCGCCACACGAAGGTCACCGTGCTGACCGAGGAGCTCATCGAGGAGCGGCAGTTCCCGGAGTGGACGATGGGCTACCCCGCCCAGGACACCGACGTCGAGCAGGCGCCGGGCTACCGGACGACCTTCGAGGACCTCGACGCCGGGGACGGCACGCAGTTCAGCTCCCTGCCGGCCCTCCGCGAACTCATCCGCTGGTTCCGTCCGGCCGGTCGCTGACCGCTCCCGATCAGGCGCGTCCGTCCGTGTAGTACCCCGCCTCGAGGTCCTCGAGCAGGGTCGGCCCCGTCGGACGCCAGTCGACGACCCCCCGCGTCCGCACACTCGACGCCGGCTGGTCCCCGCCGAGCAGCGCGCCGAACACGCCGAGCTCCGTCGGGTCGACGGCTCCCACCGGCAGGCCGGTCCGCCGTCCGATCACCTCGGCGACGTCGCGCATCCGGACGCCCTCCTCGGCGACGGCGTGCAGGACGGCACCGGCGGGGGCGCCCTCGAGGGCCGCGCGGACGAGCCGCGCGGCATCGCCGACGTGCACCGCCGGCCACCGGTTCCGACCGTCACCGACGTACGCCGCCACGCCGAGCTGCCGATCGAGGCCGACGAGCGCCGCGATGAGTCCGTTGCGGTCGCCCTCTCCGTGCACCGTCCGCGGCATCCGCACGAGCCCGGCCCGGATCCCGCGGTCGGCGAGGCCGAGCACCGCCGAGGCGGTCCGCGCCCGGGCTCCCGCCGGTCCGTCCGGGTCGAGCGGGTCGTCCTCGGTGGCCGTCCCCGCGGCGTTCGTGGGCGTCCCGGAAGCGGCGAAGAAGGCCCTGCCGCTGTCCGCGAGGGCGTCACCGACGGCGGCCAGCAGGGCGACCTCGTTGTCGATCGTCTCCTCGAACGCGCCGAAGTCGAGGGTGAAGGCCAGGTGCGCCGTGGCGTCCGCGAGCCGGACCTGCTCGACGATGCGGTCGTGGTCGGTCATGTCCCCGCGGACCGACCGCGCGCCCATGGTGTGGAGCCGTTCCTCCGAGTCGTCCGACCGGGCGAGGCCCACGACGTCGTGTCCGCGAGCGAGCAGGTCGCCGACGAGGGCGCTCCCGATCCATCCGGTGGCGCCGGTGATGAAGATGCGCATGAGTACTCCTTCGTGATGAGACTTGGTCTCGTCACTACACCCGACGAGACCGAGTCGCATCGACTAGGATCGGAGCGTGGCGCGCTGGGAACCGGACCCGCGCGGGCGGCTGCTCGACGCGGCGCTCGCGCTCTTCGGCGAGCAGGGCTACGACCGGACCACCGCCGCACAGATCGCCGAGCGCGCCGGGCTGACGAAGGCGACGCTCTTCCGGCTCTTCGCGGACAAGCGGGAGATCCTGTTCCAGGGGCAGGCGGCCACCGTCGACACGGTCCGACGCGTGGTCGGCGACGCCCCGGACGACCTCGACGGCGCCGCGCTCGTCGAGGCGGTGCTCGATGCACTCGTCGCTGAGCACGTGCCCGAGCAGCAGGCCGTCGGAGCCGCCATCGCCGAGCTGACGGCGTCGAGCGAGGCCCTGCGTGAGCGCGCCGTGCACAAGCGCTTCGTCATCACCGAGGCGCTCGAGCACGCGCTCCGGAACCGACTGCAGGACGACGCCCGGGCCGCGGTCCTCGCCTGGGCCGCCGTCCGCGCCTACTACGACGGCTTCGACCGGTGGACCGTCGCGGCGCCGGGCGCGGACCTCCGACCGCTGGTGGCCGAGGAGCTCGCGCACCTGCGCGCGGCCGCGGCGGACCCGGCGGTGCGGACCGGCTGACGCTCAGCCGGCGAGCGCCTCCCGTAGTGCGTCGTACGCGGGCGTCGGGCTGCCGTCGTCGAAGAGCAGGTCGTGTCCCTGCTGCAGGCGGCCGTCCTCGTCGGTGAACCAGTCGTACCGGTCGTCGACGCCCCACGTCGTGTACGAGACGCAGGCCTCGGAGCGGAGGCACGTCGCCAGGATCGTGGCGTACTGCTCGGCCTGGGCGTCCTGGCCCTCGCTGTCGGTGACGTCGTTCTCGGAGATCCGGACGAGCAGACCGGCGTCGGCGAACCGTTCGAGCGTCGTGGTGAGGTCGTCGGCCGACACGGTGTCGGTGTCGAGGTCGTAGACGTGCGCCTGCAGACCGACACCGGCGATGTGCCCGCCCTGCGCGTTCGTGTCGAGCGCGAGTCGGCGGAGGGCGTCCTGGCGGGGCCCGGGCACGTCGGCCCCGTTCTCGTTGATGAACTGCCGGACGTCCGGGTCCGCGTCGTGCACCGCCTTCGACACGACCACCGGGTAGGAGGCACCGAACACCCGGTACCAGACGTTCTCCTGCAGGTCGGTCCCCTGGTCGACGTCGAACGGCTCGTTCACCACGTCGAGCGAGTCGAGCCGGCCCCGGAAGTGGGTGACCACCGTCCGCACGTAGTCGAGCAGGGCGTCCGCACTGGCACGACGGTCCTCCGCGGAGTCGGTGGGGAGGTCCCGCATCCACCGCGGCATCGCCTCCGTGAAGGCGATGGTGTGGCCGTGCACCGAGATGTCCTCGCTCGCCGCGAGGTCGAGCAGGGCGTCCGCCTCCTCGAACGTGTACACGCCCTGGCGCGGAGCGAGCGCCTGCGGCTTCATCGCGTTCTCCGGGGTCAGGGCCCCGAAGTTCCCCACGAAGTGGCGCGCGTACTGCCGGTCCGCGGCGAGCGGCCCGAGCGCCACCGCCGCACCGATCCGGAAGCCCGGCCGCACCCGTGCCGCGAGCGACTGGAGTCCGTCCGGAGACCGGTCCGCGTCCGCGGCGACGGGCCCCTCGACGGCCAGGGAGTCCCCCGCCGGCGCCGCAGCGGTGAGCGAGGACACCGTGAACGATCCCTCGTCGCTCGACAACCCCAGCCAGAGCTCGCCCGAGTCGAACGCGTCCCCGAGCGGCAGCGAGATCACGGTGTCGCCACCGCTCGTCACCGCGAGGTCGTCGCCGGAACGCTGCACGGTCAGTTCCGCCTCGGGGTCGTCCACCCGCACGTGCTCGTCGTGTGCCGGCCGAGGATGTGCCGCGTCGCGCTGCGGCGAGCCGTCGAAGACCGCGACCTCGAGGTCGTCCCCACGGAGCCTGAGGTGGATGCCGGCCGGTTCGATGCGGAACTCGTCCGCGATGACCGGCGGGCTGTCGAACACGGCCAGGGTCGCGTCGGCGATCACGTCCCGCAGCGTCGTGCTGAGCGAGAAGTCCCCGTCGGCCGACAGGTGTGCGCCGAAGAGGTTCACGGGCGGATCCGGCTGCCCTCCGCCGCCGTCCTGCTCGACGATCCGGCGGGCGGTCTGCGTCACCCGGAGCGCGTCGCCGTCGGGGGCGATGCCGGGCACGTGCTGCCAGTCCTGGTGCAGGAGGTCGACGACCGTGTCCCGCTCGACCGGCTGTGGCGTCGTACTGCAGCCCGTCAGGAGGAGCGCGACGGCGACCAGCCCACCGGCCGACCAGCTCCGGCTCCGCTGTCCCGCGGGGCGTCGTCGGGACCCCGACCGTGGTCGGTCGTCGGGCGCGGTCCGCATGCTCGGAGACTACGGGACGGGGAGCGTCCTACGCTTGCGGCATGGGGACCTGGAGCGCCGAGCCGATCGGCAACGATGCAGCCGCCGACTTCGTCGCAGAACTCGACGGCGAGCGACGGTGGACGGTCGTCAAGGCCGCCTTCTCGACCGCGGCGAAGCTCGGCGACACCCTCGACAGCGACACCGCTGCCACAGCCATCGCAGCGGCGGAGGTCGTCGCCCACGGGCTCGGTCGTCCCACGCAGACCGACGCCTACACCGAGAGCATCAAGCGGATCGTCGGCCGCGCGCGCAGACCGAGTCGCCGTCTTGCGGACCGAGCGATCCAGGCGGTGCACGACGCTGCGCGTCCAGACGGGGAGCTCGCCGAACTGTGGGCCGAGACCGAGTCGAGCGACTGGCAGGATTCGCTGCGTCGCCTGCTCGCAGCGCTCGAGGAGCGGTGAGCGACGGATTCACCGTCGCGCCGTCGGTCCACCGAACCGGAGCGAACCAGCGGCACACGGCCTGGTCCCCGGGTCAGCCGGTCGATCCCGCAACCAGGCGCGTCGCTGAACGACGTTCGCTTCCCCGTTTGGGCTGATCGCCTGTCACCAGAGCCCGGTGCGTCCGGGGAGAGATCCGCACCAAGAACACTCCCGGGAACGAGAAAACCCCCGCTTGCACGGGGGCTTTCTGTGGCGGGTCATTTGCAGGTCTCGTGGGCCAGCACGGTGGTGCGGATCGAGGGACCCTCGGCGACTGCCTCAGCCTGTGTTTCCCCTGGGTTCACCCTCGTTTTCCCCTCACCGCCCGAAGCCCAGGTCAGAAGGCCTCATGCGATATGTACCCGGGAACTCGCGGTGAACATAAGGACCTCAATGCACCCTCCCGGTTTGCGGCCGAGGCCTTCCAAGTCAGCTCCGGCCACTTGTTCTGCGTCGTGCCAGTGCTCAAGCCACGGCTCCAACCCGGCAACCCATCTGCTGCGCACCGTTGTAGGTGAACGTCTGAACGACGTTCGCTACACATCGGCACGACGACCGAAGGACAGCAGCCGCGCGATGAGGGACTTTCGTTCTACGCCCCGGCGATGGCGCGGCTTCGATATCGGGCGATCCGCCCGACCCAAGGCTCTGAGGCCGAGTCGCGCAATGCCGCGGCCGCTGATAAGAAAATCCCGTCATCGTCGCTGCTCCACTCACTAGAGGGCGAAAAAACCGCAGCCAACATCTTCCGCGCATTCGCTGAGGTTGGATGCACGAACGGAATCGAGTCGTTCTCCGGACCGGCTTCGAGGAGCCGTTGCACGTCCGACGGCGATTCGAGTGGATCCAACCGCTTGCATAGGGCTTGAGCGATCGGGAGAAGATCCGGCACCTCGTCCGAGCGGAGAATCTCATCCGTCACCTCCGGCTGCCGCGACGGCCAAAGAGTCGTGTTGATGTCACTCGCTAACAGCCCCCACTCGACGCTATCGTCGTTCCGTTTCGGAGCTTCCCCCCACCACACGTCCGCCGCCGCTGGCGCGGTCAAAGACCACGCAAGATTATAGCGCCCACGAAGAGCCGAAACTTCGATGATCTCCTCGAACCCTTCCTTGCTCCGCTTCCAGCGGTTCGACGCGATCCTGCTGAAGGTATGACTTTCGAATGCCATGCCGACCTCGTCGTACAGGCGACCGAGTTGCTCCCGCCTCGTCATTTCAGAGTCTCCTTGAGGGTGAAGTTGCCGTAGTCGTCGTAGACGTAGAGGTAGCCGACCTCCGAGTCGAAGGCATTCATATACCGACGCAGCTGAGTGCGCCCCTTACTCAGACCGCTTGGCGTGTTCGGCTTCAGCTCCACCGGCACCGATCCATAGAAGCCGTCCGGTCGATTCGGACCGGATCTCAGCCCCGGCCGCCACTTCGGGTCTAGGGCCGCCTGCTCTTCGATCCAGCGGTCGAAACGGCTGTGCATCGCCCGACCGATGCTGGCGGCCGCACTTTCCCCTCCGACAGCAGGCACCTTCGCAATGTTGGATGCGATGGACTCGGCGCTACCGCTGAGACGACCCGCAGCGAGCACCGTCGACGAAGCAGTTCTGATCTCGCTAGCCGCACCGAAGGTAACGGCTCCAAGAGTTGCGTTGGTCCCGAGCTCCTGAAGGCTCGCCTGACGGTTCTCGAGGACTGCTGCTTCGGAGTTAGTGATGGTGGCACTGACGTACGCTCCCGCGATGACTGCACCGCCTGTGCCGCCAGTAGCCACGGAGACGACGACGATGCCCGCGACAGCTCCGGTGACGTTGCCTGCCTTGTACGACCCGGAGGTGTAGTTGACGTTGTCTTCCCAGCCCCAGTACTTCTGTGCTGCCTGGCGCCCGTAGCGGGTGAGACCGAAGGTGACGCCGTCGAAGAAGCCCGCGGCCGCGTTGTTGAATGCGTCGTCGCTTGTCGCTCGGAGGCCGAGCGGGTCGATGAGGTTCAGCGGATCGTTGTTGGCGTACGGGTACGGGGTCGTCGTGGCGGCACTGCCGGCGACTGGTCCGAGCGGGTCGGTGGCCGTGAAGCGTCCGGTGCTCGGGTCGTAGGCGCGGGCGCCGAGCATGAGCAGCCCGTCGACGCTCAGCGCTCCCCGGTAGCCGAAGCCGCCGGTCGGTGCCTTGGTCCCGGTGCCGTATGCGTCGTAGCTGGTGGATGCAGCACCATCGGTGCCGGGGTTGAGCGCCGACCCGAGGTAGTCCCGGGACAGGTCCGTCGCTGCTGCTCCCGCCGCTGACTGCAGGCGGGTGCTCCCACTTCCGTAGTAGAAGTCGGTCGTCGTTCCATCGGACGTGCTGGTGAGGGGCTGCAGCTGCCCTTGGGTCTCGAACCAGTCGAGGCTCGTCGAGGCGCTTCCGTCCGGGCCGGTGGTGTCGATACCGGTCAGGACGCCGTCGCCGTCGCGCGCGAGGTCAGTGTCCGTCCTGCCGCCTGCGGTTCCCCGGCTGACCTTGGTCGGTGCGGCTGCTCCGTCGTAGGTCAGCTTGAGGCTGCTGCCGTCCGCGTCGTCTTGCGACGCGAGTCGACCGGCGCCGTCGTAGGTGAAGGTGCTGCGGGTGCTGCTGCCGCGGTTGATCTTCGTGAGTTCGTTCGCGGCGTCGTAGACGTAACTATCGGTTGTGCCGGCCTGCACTTTCGTCGCGCGGTTGCCGGCGTCGTCGTAGGTGTAGGTCTGGTCGTCGTCGGTGCCGGGGGCGTCGACGGAGGTCAGCTGGCCTCCGTCGTCGTAGCCGTACCGGGTGTTCTGACCGTCGCGGAGGGTTGAGGTGACCTGCCCAGTGGCCCCTCGGCCGATCTCGGTGGTGACGGTCGGTGCGGTGGTGGTGAGCTGCTCGGTGTACTTCGACAGTTCGCCGTCGAGGTAGGTGAACGTGCGGACGGTGCCGGCTGCGGACCCTTCACGGGTGACGCGGCCGTCCGCGTCGACTGTGTAGTAGACGGCGTTGCCGTGGTTGTCGCTGACTGCGGCGAGGTTGCCGTCGGCGTCACGGCCGTAGGAGAGGACGGTGCCGTCGGGGTAGGTGATGGTGGCGGGGCGTCCGTCACCGTCGTAGGTGAAGTTGAACGTGTGGCCGTTGGGGTTGTCGAGCTTGGTGAGTCGGGCGTCGGCGTCGTAGAGGTACTTCGTCGTGCCGGTGGCGTCGGTCATGGACGTCCGCTGCCCGGTGACGTTGTACGCCCAGGTCGTCTTCGCACCCGACGGATCAGTGCGCTCGAGGAGCAGCCCGGTCGCGTCGTAGCCGAAGCTCGTCGCCTTCCCGTCCGGGTCCGTCTCCTTGAGGACGTTGCCGGCAGCGTCGTACGTGTACGTGGTAGCGCGGCCCAGCGGGTCGGTCTTCTTGGTCAGCTGCCCGGCGGCGTCGTACGTGTAGCTGGTGTCGCCACCTCGCGGGTCGGTCTGCTTCGTCAGCTGCCCGGAGGCGTCGTAGGCGTACGTGGTGGTGTCGCCGTTGGCGTCGGTGGCGGTGTGCAGGCGCCCGGCGGTGTCGTAGGTGAAGGAGGACTTCGCTCCGTTCGCGTCGGTGCGGGTGAGCACCTTACCGGCGGGGCTGTAGGTCGTCTTCGTGGTCCCACGGCCGGGCGTGGTGACGCTGGTGGTGTTGCCGTCCGCGTCGTAGCCGTAGGTGGTGACGAGGCCTGTCGGGCTGGTCGCGGTCGAGACCTGCCCGGCTGCGTTGTACGCGTATGCCCAGGTGTGTCCGCCGGCCTTTTCCACCGAGGTGTTCCGGCCAGCGTCGTCGTAGCCGTAGTGGGTGGTGAAGCCCATGGGGTCAGTGGAGGCGGTGAGGAGTCCTGCCGCGGAGTAGGTCGCGGTGGAGGTGAATCCGAGCGGGTCGCGGACGCTGGTCTGGTTGCCGACAGCGTCGTACTGGGAGGCGGTCACGGTGCCGTCAGCTGCGATGGCTCGGGTCTGGTTGCCCAGGCTGTCGTAGCCGTACCGGGTCATTGCGCCGTTGGCGTCGGTGGAGGAGATGACGTTCCCGGCGGCGTCGTACTGCTGGGACGTGCTCTGCGCACCGGTTGCGGTAAGTGTGGCGCGGCCGTTGGCGTCGTAGGTGTAGCTGGTGGACTGCGTCCCGGTCGTGCTCTTGGCAACGCGGCCGAAGTCGTCGTAGCTGTAGTTCGTGGCGGTGCCGGCGGGGTCGGTAACGGTGGTGAGGTCGCCTGCTGTGTCGTACGCGTACTTCGTCTTGCCGCCGTCGGCCGCGGTGGCGATGCTCAGCCGGCCGGCGTTGTCGTAGGTGTAGGCGGTGGTCGCGCCGTCGGGGTCCGTGGTCGAGGCAACGCGGCCTGCGGCGGTGTAGGAGGTGACCGTCACACCGCCGCTGGGCGCGGTCGCCTTGGTCTGGCGGCCGGCGGCGTCGTACTCGTACTTCGTCACCCGATTGCCCGGAGCGGTGACGACAGTGGTGTTCCCGGCTGCGTCGTAGGTGTAGCTGGTGGTGTCGCCCGTGGGCGTGGTGATGGATGCAACCTTCCCGCTGGCGGTGTAGGTGTACCGGCTGGTCTTGCCGTCGGCGTCGGTGCTGCTGGTCAGCTGCGACCCGCTGACCGCGAACGAGGCCTTAGAGCCGTCGGGCATGGTGGCACCGGTCGGGATGGTCGACGTCCCGTAGGTGTACGCGACGGTCTTGCCGTCCTTCGTGACCTTGGTCGTCCGGCCGCGGCTGTCGTGCTCGTAGGTCGTCGTGACGCCGTCGGTCGTCTGCGACTGCAGCTGCCCGTCTGCGGTGTAGGTGGAGTCGGACTCCACGCCGGCGCGGTCGGTCGTCTTCGACGGGTTGCCGTTGGCGTCGTACGCCACCATCGACGTCGTGCCGTCGGCGGAGGTCGTGGAGAGCAGTCGACCGTCGGCGTTGAACGTGTAGTGCATGGAGGCCGATTTGTCGGCAGTTGTGACGTCCGTGGTGCCGTTGGCGGTGTCGTACGCGAACTGCTCGGTGGGGCTGCCTGGTCGGGCCTGTTCGATGACGCGGCCGTTCGCGTCGTAGCGGTTTGTGACGAGGAGGGTGCTGTCCGCGTCGGTGATGGTGGTGAGGCGTCCGTTGGAGTCAGCACCGAAGCGCTTCGTCTTCCCGGCGGGATCCGTGATCGCGGAGAGCGAGGCGCCGTTGTAGGTGAAGGTCGCGGAGCGCTTGTCGGCGGTCGTCGCGCGGGTGATGTGCGAGCCGGCCCACGTCAGTGTGATGGTCTGCGCGTGGTTGTCACCGGTGATGGTGGTCACCTGGTTACTGGAGTTCCGAGCAAGCGTGACGGTGTGAGCATTCTGATCGTGCAACGCGGTGATCCGGCCGGCCGTGTCGAAGGTCTCGCCGCTGCCGTCCTTCCGCGTCGTCGCCCATCCCGTGCTGGAGCGGGTCAGCTGCGCGACTGCTGCGGACGGCGCTGCGAACGTCCCGTCGGAGCGTCGCGTGTACTTCAGCGTCGATCCGTCGGGCCAGCGGACGGTGGCGTCGCCGTTGCTGGCGCTGGTGACCGCTTCTTGCAGCATGGACGACCAGCCGGTGCCGAACGGACCGGCGCGAGTGTCCATCGAGTTGTAGGTCATCGACACGGACGGCGCCCAGACACTCGAGTAGGCGAGCGGTGCTTCGTCGTCGGTGTAGTTGCCGGTCGCGACGTTGACCGGGTCGTCCGAGAAGCCGCTCCAGGTCGGATGACCGAACAGCGAATCCACGGACGCGGTGACCTTCTGGCCGGGGTCCCCGCTGGAGCCGCCCTTGAACGGGGCGACGGTCATGTTCGCCGTGGTCGGGTTGCCGGAGTTGATGCTCGGGCTGAACTCCGCGACGTCGTCGAATGCGAAGCCGTACGCATTGCCGTTCGCTTCGGCGAGGTGCATGGCCTTGGAGTACAGGTTCGAGTCGACGCCGGGGCCGTAGAAGTCCGCCGCGTTGTGGGTGGCCTGGGTGTCGGAGCCCTGGTGGCTGCTCGTGGAGAGGGTGCCGCGGTTCAGCGCGGCGCAGATGCGAGCACCGATCGCGAGCGCTGCGGTCTCGTTGGGCTGACCGGCAGGCTGAACGGACTTCTCGCACGCGAAGATGTCGGTGGTGCTGGGCGGGCTGAAGCGGCCCACGACGGCGCCGGTCTTGTCCTTGAAGGTGAACGTCGAACCGCTGACGCGGCCGGTGAAGTCCCCCAGCGCAGTCGTCACGGTCAGGTCATGGCTGGTGTAGTAGCTCCAGGCCGCGCCCACGTACTTGTCGAAGTACCCGGCGGAGATCGACCCCTGCTCGACTCCGTGGATCGGCGCCATAGCCCGGACGGGGAGCTTGCTGCCGTCGCGGTACTGGATGAGGTCACCCCACCCGTAGCTCTTCAACGCCTGGAAGATCTTGTTGCGACCACCCGCGACGAGGCGGCCCTGCGTCTCGTTCGAGCCGTCGGCGTTGTGCACGCTCACCGAGATCGGCACGCTGAACATGTCGACCATCGTCGTGTTGATGAAGATGTTGCCGCCGTCGCGTGCGAACTCGACCCAGTCGTAGATGGTGCCGTGGTTGGGGTCGCTGGCGACCCAACCGGCGGGCTCGACGAGTCCATCCGGGGTGAGGAAGAAGTTCAGCTTGTCGTGGAACGACATGTAGATCCGACCCGCGACGAGCCCCTGACGGAGCTGGATCGTGCTCGTCCCACCGCTTCGCGGCCCCGGGATCGACGTGTCGGGTGCAGCGGGGGGCGGCGTCCCGTCCGGAACGGAGCTCGGGAGGTCGAACGCATGCCAGGTGCCGGCCTGGTCGACGTAGCCCTGCTTGTTCGATGCCTGATCGCGCGCCATCACGTACACGTACGTGGCGTCGCTCAACCCTGAGTTGTTCGTGACGGTGAACGGTAGGTTCCCGGCCGCGAACGCGGCTTGCGGTGACAGTGAGAGGCTTGTCAGCGCGACGATGAACGCGACGATCAGAGCCAGGACGGTACGCGTGCGCGCGACGGATCGGGACATCGGTTCTCCCCCAGTGGGCGCCGCCTCGGGTAGGAGCGCCGTCAACCGACCGTGCAGCACGATGAGCGAAGTTGCGTGTTACACCAAAGGTCGATCGGGAGAGCTTTGCCAGGTTCTACCCAGGCAGCGCAAGTCGAAATTGGGCAGTGGTCACAGCACTCGACTGGAGGAGCGACGCTACGTCGAACCGTGGCGCTGTTCGCAGGTGAGCCGCCGGCCGAGAGCGGCCCGGTTCATTCGCAAGACATCGTCATGACCCGCTCGCGGTCCTCTTCGATCGCTTTCGCAGCTCAGTCAGCGATCGAGATCGACTCGGGTGACGTCCGCTCGTGGAGCTCAGGAGGAGCGCTCACACGAACTCGTTCCTCGTGGCCTCGGGACGTGCGGCGCTCACCAGTACACAGAAGCCCGGAACACAGAAGAGCCCCCGGCCGAAGCAGGGGGCTCTTCTGTGTTCACGTGGCGGTACCGGTGGGATTTGAACCCATCGCCGCGCCTCCGCACGGACGAGACCGATGGTCGGATCGCTGTGAACACAGGGCTTCCGCCGGCTAATCGAGCCAAGCTGAGCCAGCTTTGGACAGGTCGCGGTGCACCAGATTGCACCACGGGCAAACCTCTACGGCGCTGCCCAGAGGCAAGACACGTTGGTCGTGACGAAGCTCGATCGCCTCGCGCGATCGTTGCGCGACGCGACAGACATTACCGAGGAGCTGACACGCCGGGAGGTCCGGCTGAACATCGGTGGTGCGGTCTACGACCCCACGGACCCGGTGGGCCGGCTGCTGTTCAACGTCCTAGGCATGGTGGCCGAGTTCGAGTCCGACCTGATCCGCGCGCACGCGGGAGGGCATGGCGACGGCGAAGGTCCGCGGCAAAGTGAAGGGCCGGAAGCCCAAGCTCTCCCCCGCTCAGGAGCGGCACCTGGTGGCGCTCCACCGCGCCGGTGACCACTCAATCGCGGAGCTGGTCGAGCTGTTCAAAGTCGGCCGGGCAACGGTGTACCGGGCTCTGGACCGGCACCCCGTGGAGGCGGCCGCCGACCTGACGCTCCCCCGCGTCGACGGCGACTAGTCCTCGGGCGGACACCAGGCGTAGTGCTCGCGCGTGGCGATGAGCCATGCGCGATCGTCGACGAGCTGCGCCGCGATCGTCGAGCGCACGCCGGGCGTGCAGGCGTCGAGCTGACTCGTGATCGAATCGGCTATCTCGCCCCAGTACCGGAGTTCGTTGTAGGTGGTGGTCTGCTCGTCCTGCGGGTACAGCTCGGGAAGGTCGGTCAGGCGTGCCCGGAGCTGCCGCATAGTGGCGGAGAACTGGTCGAAGGTACGCACGACGTCGGCCTCGGTCGAGCGAAGCCCAACCCCGCTCATCAGGTCGAGCATGCCGGCTCCGAAACCTTCGTCGTGGTCCTGCTGGCGCGCGACGTCGACGATGCGCGCCGCGGCCCTCCTCCCCCGCCATGCCTCGTAAACGTCTCGGATGCTGCGTCGAGTCACACGCTCTCCTGCTGATCGGAGTAGTTACGGGAATGCTGGATTAGTAGAGATAGCCGGTGGCCTACCGGTACTCACTGCTCTCGCGGTGAGAACCGGCGGAAACGACACTCAGTGTTTGTTGCGTGAGGGTCCGGGTGGTCGGTGGGCTGGTTCAGCCTCTTGCGTGTGGTGCCCCCCAGGTGGCTGCGACGATGGTGACGTCGTCGAGCCGGTCACCGTCGGTGGCGAGGGCGGCGATGTCCGCGACGATGGTGTTGATGTCGTCCCGGTCGTTGATGAACGCCTGGTACCGGTCAATGGAAGCGGGGTCATCACCGAAGAGGTCGAGTACGCCGTCACTGACACTCACGATACTGTCTCCGGTGAGGAGCTCGGTTTCGGTACTCATCCAGTCGGCGCCAACGCCGAGCGGCAGATGTTTCGAGCGCAGAAACTCGCTGCCGCCCGTGTGCCGACGCAGCAGCGTGAGCCCGTGCCCCGCGTCGACCCAGCGGAGTGTGCCGTTGGCGCTGATACGGGCATGGAAGCAGGTCGTGAACTGTGCGCTCAGCATCGTCATGTTGCCGGTGCTGAGGCCGATGGAGGTTGATTGGAACGCGGCGGCGGGGTCGGGGATGTGGAGATTGCTGCGGATCACGGTTCGGACTGCTGTGGCGATCATGCCGGCGCCGACGCCTTTACCCATCACGTCACCGAGGATGAGCGCGGTGCCGCCGTCCGGGGTTGGATACCAGTCGTAGAAGTCACCACCGACGGTGCGCGCCGGCACGCAGGCTCCCGCGACGTGGACAGCCGGTGGTAGAGCGGACCCGTCAAGGGGCTGCAGTGACTGCTGCACCAACGCTCCTTGCGTAATCTCGTCCTCGGCAAGCTGGTGAGAGCGTTGGGAGGCGGTGAGTTGCAGCAGTGAGCGGCGGGACAGCTCGTTGACGACCGCGGCCGCCGCTCCGAACACTGTGACGGTGACCAGAAGCCGGACAAGCTCACTGACCGGCAGCGGATTCCCCGGGGCCAGCGCGAGCGGCATGAGCAACGTGACGCACGTCGCGATCAGGGGAACCCCGACGCGCCACCGTCCTCGGCCAGCGGCGATCCAGATCAGGGGCAGCACGATGATGCCAAGAAACACCGACCGGCTCTGCCCCGTACCGAACCGCAGCAGCCCGACGGCAACAAAATCCGCCAGCGGCACCACGATCTCGAGCCGCGTCAGCTGGGTCCACCGAGTCATCGTGGCAGTGACCAGCAACAGCAGCACGGCGAGAAGAACGCCAGCCCACATGGACGTCACGTCACTGACCAGCAGCCACGCGGGCAGGGCCGAGCTCGCTGCCGCAGCTGCCGTGATCAGGACGGTAACCAGGGCCTGCTTCGCGAGCGGCTCCCACCCAGCGCGAAGCCTCGGCACCACAATCGAACCGTTGTCGGATACCCGAACACGGTCCCGTGCTGGTGCCTTTGTCATCACTCCATAGTCAACCCAATCCGGCGCGCAGCACCTGACCCACGAAGGGGGGGGTAGCACAGCAGGATGTTGCGACAGGCCCGGCGCGTCTCACACCGGCTGCGAAAAATACCCGACGGGCGTCCCGCACCGCCTTCGCTCTACAAGGCGGCCAATTGCTGAAGATGGGCTCGTAGAGCAGCGAGACCATCACGGACACGCGTTTTCGCAGTCCCCACGGTGGTGCCAAGCTCGAAGGCAACTTCTGGTGTGTTGCGTTCTCCGAGGTAGCGCAGCAGCACCGCGGAACGCTGTTTCTCGGTCAGTGCCGCCAACGCGTCACGGAGCTGAGCTCTCGAGAACAGCACCTCGAGGTGCTCGATACCGTCCTTGAGACTGTGGTACTCACGCAGCCCGGCTCGAAGGTCGCGGCTTCGGGCAGCTTCAAGGCTGCGGATTCGGTCGATAGCTCGTCGATGCGCGATCGTGCGCAGCCACGACTGCACGACGGCCCGGGTGGGATCGAATCGGTCAGGATGACGCCACCACTCCAGGAACGCCTCGTGCACCACATCTTCGGCGAGGTGCCGGTCGATGATGATCGTCGTAATGAACGCGCGCAGCCCTGCCGCGTGCTGCCGATACGCGGCAGTGAAAACCTCCGAGACAGCACGAACGTGCTCATGCGGTTGATGCATGCGGAGCCCCCTGACGGTGCCCTACCACCTTGAGCGAGCCGCATAGACCATGGTTCCCCTAGTCCAGGGTTCGCACGACAACACCTGCAAGATGCCCTGCACAATGTTCGGCGGTGCTGCCGGGTCCTGGTTCCGGCAGCACCGCCGCGGCATCACGCGGCTGGTGACACCTGGCCCAGGAGCTTGCTCAAACCGGGTTGCCCGACACCGTACGCCCGGAGCCGCAGGTGCGGCTAGACCCCGAGACGAACAGTGACGGTCACCGCATCAAGAGGTGAGGAACGCGAAGCGTTCGGGCCACCCCGCGTCCCCCACCCCAGAACGCTCCGCTCCAAGCCTCACTCCGCCTGAGCGGTGATGCCTGCACCAATAGCGGGTCTCGACTAGACGACGCCGCCTCCACCGCGGAGACCGAACGGTACGACCTAAAGGAGAGCGGTACTCACGTCGCTTTGAATCGTCGAGTGCTCGATCTCGACCCGACGGGGAACGCTGCTCGTCGCACGATGCGCCGGAACCTGCGGAACGCCGGCCTCTGCGGGGCCGGCGTTCCCGGGTACTAGAACAGACCCGAACTGCTCCAGCGCTACATACCTTTCCGGATCAGGTTTGTACGCACAAGCCCCCTCAAAGGGAGACACGGCCCATCACACGGTGTGCCCGCATACTGGGTGTGCTTCGGCTGGTTACCGAAGTAGAGCTGCGACGTGTGACCTGATCAGCTCGGAGCGGCTCGGGTGGTGTCCGCGGTCGCCTTCCCGTACCGCGGGCGCCACCCTTCCCGGCCGCAGCTCCCCTACCGGGTGCCTGCGACGGGGATATCCCAGTAACGGGGCTGCTCGTACTGCTCCGACCAGCCACGCCGCATCCGAGTCGCGGCCCGGTCAAACTCGTTCACCACATCCGTGTCAGCCGTCAGCAGCGCCTGCAGGCGAAGGCCGTCGTAGAGGGCCAGAAGCTGCTTCGCACCCCGGACCGGATCCATCGTCGCCGGTTCCCGCCCGTCCCGCACGTCGACCACGAGGCCCTCGTGGATTGCCTCGCGGAACCGTCGGTACGCGGACCGGTAGTAGTCCGCCCCATCCAACGACGGGTCACTGGCCGAGGCGAGGCTGTACGCCAGCAGCTCCATCAGCGCCGGTTCTTCCGCATGCGCTGCCATCAGCGCGTGCAAGTACGCGACCGTGCCCTTCTCCGCGATCAGGGGCACCAGCGGTGCCGAGATCGCCTCCGTCCACCGCTCCACCGTCGCCGCCAGCAACGCACGATCCGACGGGAAGAACTGCCGCACCGCCTCCACCGTCATACCCGCGTGCTCAGCCGCGACGTCGAGGGTGAACCGGGTGACACCGCCATCGTGCAACGCCGTGATCGCACCATTGACCGCACGCGTCCGAGGACCCTCTTCCTCGGCGGCAGTCTGGCTCGTCAACGGCGCCAGGGGATGCTTCCGGAACCACTCCAGCAGCCCCCGGGCGCGGGTGAGCCCTGCAGCTGGGTCGAGCAGCCGCCCGTCCGTGAAAAGGTCACTGAAGCCTGGGACATGCCGCATGAGCGGGTCCAGGGGTTGGAAGGCCATCGACCAGTCCGGGAACGACCGCTGCGCCACGGTCTCGTCCGCCAGGACCCGCACGTTCGTGTGCCGCGGGTCGATGCGGACCTGCTCGAACCGGGCCCCGACAACCTCGTCGTCGCCCTCGAGGATCCCGAGGCAGTTATCGCCCTTGTGCGCCAGGATGCCCGTCACCCGGAGCGCGGTGTTCTTCTCCCGCCCCACCGCGAGGATCTGCGCAAGTTCGGTGTCCGTGATCGGACGGGTCTGGGTGCTGGTGTACACGATCGAACGCATCGGTTCTGGTCTCCCTGTTGTTGCCGGAACACTGCACGTTCGAGTGAAGACTCCGTCAGCATCTGACGCAACCCCACATTCGGGCAGACGACGGCGATCGCTACGCGAGCCTGACGGGAGCCAAGCAGGCACGAGGGTTGAGTGAGATGCGTAGGCGATGGTCATTGGTTCGGGTCCAGGACCACCGCCCACGCGCTACGACGCCGTCGGGGGTCGACGCTCAAGGTCATGACGAGGCCAGCCCGGGAACAGGGAGCCGGGCACCCGCAGCTAGGGACCACGGGGGAAGCGAAGAAACGCTACGCTGCCGTCCCTTCGGATATACAGCACTCCTCCGACTACGACGTCGACTCAGTGAATGGAGTGCGTGCCGCCGCTCCAACTCATACTTGCGAGAAGCTGGCGAGCCCAGCGGCAGGTGCCTACATCGTCGACGCTGAGACTCGTGCTGTCCTACGCGACGGCGGTGCCCGCGCTCCATTGTGTGCTGACACCGCTGCCGACTCCACCGCTGCGGACAATGCCACCGGAAACCCAAAATGCTCTCGTACCGAATTCGGCAGCATCGAATGTCCTTTTAGCCTGAAGCGGAATCCCAACTATTCAGATTGTTGATAGCGGGTCGCTTGAGGTACACCTCCGTGCGCCGCATCCGCGAGTGTTGCTGAATAAGGCACTGATGGTGGGTTGGCCACGGCCATGGCGGCTAGTACTTCACCTGAATCTTACAGCGTGGCCGGCTGCTACGCCCGGTCGTTTGACAAATCCGCCCGAAGCGCCGGAGCGTGCCATTACGAATCTTACTTCCATGCGTCTCATGAATCTCGGATAGATGTAGAATGGAACGTCTTTATGTTCGCACCCTCCGAGGGGCGGGGGTGGGGCCGGTCCTGAACCTGATCCAATCGGGACCGACCCCATTTGTCGGAAGGCACCGACCCGATCGGTGCGTCAAGTACCTGAACGACAGCCAAGACGGGGACGACCCTGTCGTGGGAACCTGTTCCGACATATCCGCCGGGGAGGGTTACTTCGGCGATACACCTACGCTGCCGTACGTCTATTCGTCGCGGCAAGAGACATCTTGCGACGCAGCGACACTATGCGGCACTGGCCGTCGTGGGACAACCGGGAAATCATCCGCGGCGTAGATCCTCTGCCGGAGGATGTCCGTGTTGTGCTGCGTACGCTGCTGCGAACCGGCCTGCATTGGTGAAACCCCATCGAGCGGCGACAACGCGGACGGTTGTCGGCGCTCCTGAGTGTGAATGCCGGAGATCCTCCCGTGCGCGACGTAATCGTTCGGTACGGATCACGTCTAACGGACGTTGCCCGAGCTTGGCCGCGAACGCTCGCTGCAGCGCACGAACAGACACCCCGGCAGCAGCGGCCACCGTCGGAATTGGTAGGTCCTCGGCGGCATGCTCGCGGGTGTACTCGACGGCGACCTTGACCGCTCGGCGCCCCCCGGCAGGATGCACAGGCGCATCAACCGGCGACTGAGATCGATCAGCGAACGCCTCAACGAACGCCGCCGTGAGGAGGCCGAACACAGCATTCCGCGAAAGTGGAGCGTCGATGAATGTTGCCGAACCGGCATATGCCTGTGCGTGCCGGGAAACGGCCTTCCAGCGCTGGAGCGCTGCTTGGCGTGGCGCTGATCGCAGCCGCAGCAGTCGTACCGGTAGCAACCCCCATCCCGCGAGGACGTCGTCGACTGCTGCGATATCCAGGATCGTGTGCCGCAGCCGCACATCGCGCCACATCAGACGTTTCCGTCGGAGCGGAAAAAGGAATGGTGTCGCGTCGCTTCGTTCCCATCGCGACGAGCCCGCCTGGACCATTTGCGAGCCACCCGAATCGAGACTTACGACAACAAGGAATGGCAGCACATCCGACTCGCATACCAGGCGCCCATTCAACATTGTCTCCGCGACCGCGAACCGTGTGTCCCGGACGATACGCTGGCGGTACGACACACTCCCGTCCACATGCAACAGCTTTGATCCGTATGCAGCATGCATCGCCGCAGCGACGCCCTCCCCGTGGTTTTCTGATACCGCAGCACAAGTACCTTCCCCGAAGAACAACAACACTCCCTCAACTCACTGGTGGCGTCGAACACGGTAATACATCTGCCGGGCCACGGTTCGCGCCTAAGTTGCGAATGTCCGTACGGCGCGGTTCGTTGGAAAACAATGACGTACTGCATCTGTCCCTGAGCAAGAACAGGGCCTAACAATTGGGATGCACGTCAATCGCTCAGCTCGTTGGCTCGGTGTACTCGCTGCTCCAGCCACTACGCATGCGCGCGACGGCGCGGTCCCACGTGCCGAGGAGGTCCGGTTCGTCCGTCAGCAGGTACTGCAGCTGCAGACCGTCGTACAGCGCGGTGAGCTGTTTCGCCGCGTGCCGGGGGGCCATCGACCTCGGCTCCCGCCCGGCGATCATGTCGCGGCCCAGGAACTGCGCGACGTCCTGCATTAGGTGCGCGTACTGCTCCCGGTACCAGTCGTCCTCCGTGCCGCGGGCGTTGCATGCCACGCTCATCAGGTGCACACGCGCTCGCATCATCGCCGGGTCGAGCTGACTGAGGCGCAGCAGGTGCCGCAGGTACGCCACGGCGCCCCGCGTCTCAGCGATCACGCGTGACTGACGGCGAGCAGCCCCGATCCAGTGCGAGGCGGCTGCGACGACGAGCGACTCCCAGGTGGGGAAGAGCTGCTTCACCCTCCACACCTCCACGTTCGCAGCGCGTGCAACGGAGAAGTAGTCGAGGTTGACGAAGCCGTCTCGTCGGGCTGCCTGGACGGCGCCGACGACGACGCGGCTCCGTTCCGCCTGGTCCCCCGCCTCCGCGGCTGATCTGACGTCGGTCACGGACGTCGCCCGGTGGTGGGCAGCCTCAAACGTGGCCTGGCCTGAACCGTCGCGTGCCAGTCGAACGGGTCCTCGCATGCGGCGGACCCGCGGCGCTCGGACCAGCCTGCGCGGACACCGGTCACTGCACGATCGAACGCATCGGCAATGTCCAGTCCTGGTTCGAGGAGCGCCTGAAGACGCAGCCCGTCGTACAACGCAAGGAGTTGCCGGGCACCCTCGTCAGGATCCAGCGCCGCGGGCTCGCGCCCGCGACGAATGTCGTCCTCGAGAGCCGTGCGCACCGTCCCCTTGAAGCTTGAGTACATCGTCCTGAAGAGCTCTCCGCCAGGCTGCGTCAGGCTGGTGCTTGCGCTGAGGGTACTCGCCACGAGCCGCATCAGGGCTGGGTGCTCCGCATGGGCGCGGACGAGGGCGCGGAGGTAGGCGACCACACCGAGTTCCGCGGCGATCGGCCACAACGGCGCGGACAACGCTCCCGCCCACCGCTGGATCGTCGCACCCGTCAGGTCCGCCCTGGTCGGGAACAGTGCAAGGAGGTCGTCCACACTGATGCTGGCGACATCGGCGACGAGTTCGACCGAGCAGTCCTCGACGCCAGTCTCGTGCAGCGCCTCGATCGTGGCGTTCAAAATGCGGACCCGCGGCGTCGTGCCGTCGGTGTGGTGCTGAGCGGACAACGGCGCTCGTGGGTGGGCACGGAACCATGCCAGCAGTGCACGCCCGTGGCGGGCGGAAAGCTCCGGGTCGGTGTCGTGCGGTGTGGTGACCGCGGCGGCGACGTCCCCCGCGCTGTGCAGCAGCGGGTCTTCCTGCTGGTGTGCCGCAGCCCAGCCGGGAAACAGCCGGTGCTGGACGGTCTCCCTGCACAGTTCCCGGACGACGCCGTACCGAGGCTCCGCACCGATCTGCCGAAACCTGTCCGCGACGGCGCCCTCATCGCCCTCGATGAGGCCGACATAATGACCGTCGTGGCGTGCCAGGACTCCCGTGATGCCAGCCGAAGCGTTCCCGCGTCCCAGAGCAGCCAGGAGGACCGCGAACCGCCCGTCCGTCAACGGTGGGGGCGATTCCATCACGAACGCAAGTACCTGCATGGCGGCTCCCCTGATCGCACGTTGAACGAGATGCCCACACGGTGACACTTCCCGCCCCTCAACGCCAATCGCGAACGGGGGGGTGACGCCCTCCGACGCACACGTCCTCGGCACACGCAGATGCCCCGCCGACAAGTAGTCGGCGGGGCATCTTGGTTGAGCCGTTTGGTCAGCGCTTGATGGCGTCGATCTTGAGCATCTTGGCGATGACCGAGTCGAGTTCGCTGTCGTCGAAGACCTGCTTCCAGTCCTCCTTGATGAGCTTCTCGCGTCCGTAACCCATCGCGATGTGGCAGGCGTCCGAGAAGGGGTTCGAACCGCGCAGGCCGTTCGTCAGGGCGATCCAGGTGTGGCCGTACAGCATCGCGCGGGCGGCCTCGCGGGGCACGCCGACGCCGGTGACGGTCTCCTCGAGGGCGTCGTTGAGGAAGTCGCCGATCATGCAGGCGATAGTCTCGACGAGGGTGGGCTCGAGGACGGCGAGCTGCTTGACGGTGACCCAGTGCACCTGGATGACCGGCGCGTACATCGTCGTGATCACGGCCTCAGCGATCGCCTTCGCGGCGTCACCCTCGTCGCCGAGCGACTCAGCGGCGTCGAACGCGGCGATGACCTCCTGCGGCGCGGCGATGCCGCCGAAGGTGTCGTCCCACTCCTCCTTAGTGGTGCGCTCGAGGAACACTGACGGGTGGCACGGGTGTGCGACGGCGTAGTGGATGTTCTCGCGCTGCGCGAGCAGGCCGGCGTACGCGGCGGCCGGGTCGAGCGTCAGGATCGTCGCGCCCGGCTTCATGACGGGGACGAGCTGCTCGGAGATGCTGCCGAGCAGGACGTCGGGGACGGCGAGGACGACCACGTCGGCGGCCGCGGCGGCGTCGATGCTGTCGGTGATGGTGCGTCCGAGGTCGCGGATGCGCTCCTGGCCGGCGGGCGATGCCTCGCTGTAGAGCGTCGTGTACTCGCTCTTGGCGAAGTTGTTCGAGACGCGGGTGCCCATCTTGCCGCCCGCCCCGATCACGGCGACGGTGACGTCGGCGGTGCCGGAGCCGGCAGCGACGGTGTGGCTGGTGGTGGCGGTGTCGGTCATGATTCCTTGCTCCTGAGGTACTCGATGGTCTGTTCGGTCCACGCCGCCTCGGTGCGGGTGGTGGTCTGTGCGGGGTCGCCGTCGAACCCGAGGGAAGCGTCCTGCCAGGGCAGCCAGAACTCGATCACGCGGTTGATCCCGCGCCGGTCGGGGTCGATCGCGGTGCGGACGGCGTCGTGGTCGAGGACGCCGGTGCCGATCGGCACGCCCGTGTACTGGAACCCGACCCAGCCCGGCGACCGGGTAAATCCGGAGTCCTTAACGTGCCAGTTCCGGACCCACGGAGCGGTCAGGGCGACGACGTCGGCGGGGTGCTCGAGCCGGGCGACGGTGTTCGCGGGATCGAGGCAGATGCCGAGGGCCGGAGACCCGATCCGTGCGACGACGTCGACGAGGTCCGTGGTGGCGACGACCTCGTACGTCTCGAGCGCGAGCGTCACGCCGGCGGCCTCGTAGGCAGGCAGGACGGCACGGAGTCGGCGCTCGGTCTCGGCCGGGTCCGGCAGGTCGTCCCCCGCGCTCCACATCGACCGCACGAGCGTGGCGCCGAGCCGCTCGGCGACGTGTAGGTACCGGGCGAGGTGGTCGGGGTGCGTGCCGCGGGTCCCGACCTCGAGGGTCAGCCCGAGCTTGTCGGCGAGAGCGCGGACCGCCGCGAGGCGCTCGTCCGAGGCGGTGTCGAGCGGCGCGTGGTCGCAGATCTGGAACAGGTCCACGCCGTCGTGGGCGGCGGCGTTGTGGAGGACGTCGTCGAGCGTCATGGGTGCGGGCACCCGGTCGGACATCCGCCAGGTGTACGCGTAGGTCGAGAGGCCGAGCAGGGACGTCATGCGTGCACCGCCAGGGCCTGTACCTCGTCGAGGATCGTCGCGATCGCGAACGGGTCGTGGGCGAAGCGGCCGAGGAAGAGGCCGCCGATCTGTCCCTGGCCGCGTGTGAGGAGCCCGGGTCCGGCGCTGCCGCCGTAGATCGCGACGCTGCCGGCGAGCTCGGGCCGCGTTGCCAGGTACGCCTCGATCCCGGCGAGCACCGCGACGATGTGCTCGTCCGGCGCGGGCTCGGCCGCTCCGATTGCCCAGACTGGCTCGTACGCCGCGATCACCGGACCGGCGAGTCCGTCCGCCGTCGCGGTCCGGAGGAAACGGTCCAGCTGTGCGGTCACGTCGCGGACCGCGTCCGCACTGGAGGCACGGGTCGCCTCACCGACGCAGATCAGTGGACGCAGGTGGTTTCGGAGAGCGGCGTGCACCTTCCCCGCGACGTCGTCGTCCGACTCGTGGAAGAGGGAGCGCCGCTCGGCGTGCGCGATCTCGACGAGGTCGACGCCGATCTCCGCCAGTTCGCGGCCGGACACCTCGCCGGTGAGGGCCCCCTCGTCCGCCCACGCCAGGTCCTGTGCACCGAGCAGCACGGGGCTGCCGTCGAGCAGCTCCCGCACCGGCACGAGCGCGGGGAACGTCGGGACGACGAAGAGCTCGACCGCGCCGGACCGCACGGCCGGGTGGGAGCGGGCGACGTCGACCACGGCGGCCGTCCACGCGAGCGTCCGGGCGTGCCCGAAGTACATTTTCAGCGACACCCCGATCGTGAGCGGGGCGGCTGCCGTGGACGCGGGCATCAGGCGTCGGTCCCAACCGGGGCGGAGCCGTCGTACGAGCAGATCGCGGCGACCTTCTCAGCGCTCGCGGACGACGGGTCGAACGTGTAGCTGAGCCACTCCTTGGCCATCCGCCGCGCGACCTCGACCCCGACAACCCGCTGCCCCATGCAGAGCACCTGCGCGTCGTTCGACAGGACCGAGCGCTCGACGCTGAACGAGTCGTGCGCCGTGACGGCCCGGATGCCGGGGACCTTGTTGGCCGCGATCGCGACGCCGAGTCCGGTGCCGCAGATCAGGATCGCCCGGTCGGCCTCGCCGTCGGCGACGAGCTTCGCGGCGTCGACGGCGACGTGCGGGTAGGCGGTGTGCCCGTCGGCGTCGACGCCGACGTCCACCACGCTCACCACCCGCGGGTCGGCCTCGAGATCGCGCTTGATCGTTTCCTTGTACGCGAACCCGGCGTCGTCGGAGCCGACGACGAGGCGGAACTGCTGCTCGGGGGTCGCGGTTTCAGACATGCTGCTCTTCCTTCTGCGTGATGAGGGTCGCGAGGACCGCGGCCGTGATGAGTGCGAACGACACGGCGCCCGCGTCCGGCGTGCCGACCGCGTCCTCGCCGTGGGTGCGGGCGCGGCCCTTCCGCGGCAGCAGGGCCGCGGTCGCGTCGGCGGCCTCGCGTGCGGCGGCGGATGCGGCGCCCCATGCGGTCGGCAGGTCGTCGCCCGCGTTGACACGGGCGGTCAGGACGTCGTTGAAGGGGACGAGGGCGTCCACCATCGTCTTGTCGCCGGGCACGGCACCGAAGGCCAGCACCGCCTCGGTGGCGGCGTGCACCGCGCTTGCGACGGTCACCGACGACGGACGTGACTCGTCCCCGACGACGCGCCCCAGCGCCTCCAGGCCGGCGCCCCAGATCGCACCGGACGTCCCACCGGCCTTATCCGACCACGCGTCCCCTGCGATCACGAGGACGGACCCTGCACCGGCGCCTCGGCCCGCAGCGTCCTGCGCGGCGGTGTCCGCGGCGGTCGACCCGCGCTGCATACCGATACCGTGGTCGCCGTCCCCGGCGACCGCGTCGATGCGGCCGAGCTCGTCGACGTGCTCGTCGACGATCTGGCGGATCGCGGAAATCGCAGCAGCGACGTGGACAGCGCTGTCGCGGGACTCCTCGGTGCCCGGCGTGACCGGTACGACGGTGCCCTGCTCGAGGACGTCGGTGGGCACGGGCTCCTGCGCGACGGCGCCGCCCTTCCGGTACGCGGGGCTGTCGGCCGGTGCGGCCCAGAGGGCCTCGAGTTCCTCGTCGAGCCAGAACAGGGTCAGCGAGACCCCTGCCATGTCGAACGATGTGACGAGCTCTCCGACCTCGGGCTCGACGACGACCGCGCCCGCGTTGGTCAGCAGGCGCTGTACAGCACCGAAGACGACGAAGAGCTCCTCGTACTTGACGCTGCCGAGTCCGTTGAGGACCGGCACGACCCGGGCGCCCGCGGCGGTGACGCCCTCCGGTAGCTCGTCGAGCAGCCGTGTCACGAGCAGGTCGGCGAGTCCGGCCGCGGTGGGGACTGCGGCCTCGGCGATGCCGCGCTCACCGTGGATACCCATGCCGATCGCCATGCGTCCCTCGGGGACGGTGAACAGCGGTTCGTCGGCGCCCGGCAGCGAGCAGCCCGAGAACGCGACGCCGAAGGAGCGGGTGCGGTCGTTGGCGCGGGAGGCGATCGCCGTGACGGTGTCGAGGTCGTCACCGCGCTCGGCCGCTGCACCGGCGACCTTGAAGACGCAGAGGTCCCCGGCGATACCGCGTCGTTCGTGCGCATGCTCGGCCGAGGCGGACGCGACGTCGTCGGTCACGCGGACGGTCCGGACGGCGATGCCGGCGTCGGCGAGTGCCCGTGCCGCGGCGTCGAAGTTCAGGACGTCGCCGGCGTAGTTGCCGTAGGACAGCAGGACGCCGCCGCCGTGCTCGGACGCCTTCGCAACCGCGGTCACCTGCTGGGCGGACGGGCTGGCGAACAGGTTACCCATGGCAGCACCGGCGGCGAGACCGTGCCCGACGAGGCCGCCGAACGCCGGGTAGTGGCCGGAGCCGCCACCGACGACGAGCGCGACGGTCCCGGCCGGGCTGGTGGTCGAGCGGGCGACACCGCCGTGCACCCGGCGCACCCACCGGTGGTTCGCGGCGACGAAGCCGTCCACCATCTCGTCGGCGAAGTCCGCGGGGTCGTTGTACAGGCGGGTCATCGCTGCGCCTCCGCAACAGGCGCGTCCGTCGCCGTCGTGGGCACGCCGCCGAAGCCTGTGCCACCGTTTCGTCGGCTGTTGCGGGCGACGATCACCATGAGCAGCGAGGACAGGAGCATGAAGAAGCCGACGAGGAACATCGGGACCTGGAAGCCGCCGGTCGCGTCGGACACCGCGCCGGTGATGTACGGGGCGGCGAAGCCGCCGAGGTTGCCGACCGTGTTGATGAGTGCGACTCCGGCGGCCGCTGCGGCTCCGGAGAGGAACTGCGTCGGCACCGTCCAGAAGTTCGGCAGAGCGGCGAAGATTGCGCAGGCGGTGACCGCGATGACCGCGATCGTGGCAGCCGGGGAGTTCATGTAGAGCGCGACGGGAATCGACAGCCCGCCGACGAGCGCCGGCACGGCGATGTGCCAGACCTTCACGCCGCGGCGGAAGGCGTCTCGCGACCAGAAGTACAGGACGAACGCGGCCGGTACGTACGGGATTGCGGTGATGAGGCCCTTCTGGAACAGGTCGAACTCGGTGCCGAACTGCTCCTGGAAGCCGGCGATGATTGTCGGCAGGAAGAAGCTCAGCGCGTAGAGGCCGTAAATGAAGCCGAAGTACACGCCGGCGAGCATCCACACCCGGCCGGAACCGAACGCGGCCTTGAAGCCGCCCTTCGCGCCGTGCCCGTCGGTCTTGCCCTTGCGGTCGGCGGCGAGTGCACCCTCAAGCCAGTTCCGCTCGTCCGCGTCGAGCCACTTCGCCTGTGACGGCTTGTCCTTGAGCACGAAGAGGCAGAGGACGCCGACGATGATCGCGGGGATCGAGACGCAGAGGAACATGAAGCGCCAGCCCTCGAGCCCGCCGAGCAGCCCCTCGTGCGTCATCAGCCAGCCGGCGAGCGGGGAGCCGATGACGCTCGTCAGCGGCTGGGCCAGGTAGAACAGGGCGAGCATCTTGCCGCGGTGTCGAGCCGGGACCCACGTCGACAGGAACAGGATCGCGCCCGGGAAGAAACCGGCCTCGGCGATGCCGAGCAGGAACCGTAGGCCGACGAGCTGCGGGTAGTTCTGCACCCACGTGAACAGCAGCGAGACGATGCCCCACGTGATCATGATCCGGGCAAGCCAAATGCGGGCACCGAACCGGTGCAGCGCAAGGTTCGACGGCACCTCGAGGAGGATGTACCCGACGAAGAACACCCCCGAGGCGAAGCCGTACTGCGCCGCGGTGAGCGCAAGGTCAGCCTCGAGGCCGTTCGGCGCGGCGAACGAGATCGCGGTTCGGTCGAGGAAGTTGATGAAGAACATCAGCGCCACGAACGGCACGATGCGGATCGAGATCTTGCGGATCGTCGACTTCTCGACGAGCGAGGTCGGAATGCCTCGGGTTGCGGGGATGTCCACGGTGACTCCTGCTCGGGGTGGATGCGCGGCAGCGGTGCCGGATCGCCGGGTCGGGGTGGTCCGCTGGCACCGGGCCGGTCGGACATGCGCATCGGTGCGCGGATCCAGTGTCGACCCCGCCATGTCACTTGTCAACCGGTTGACCAACTTGTGTTGTCATCGGTTCGTCCGCCGACCGCCGGTACGCTCACTGCATGCCCGCGTTCAGCGAGAACGACCCGCTCAACATCCGACTCGAACTCGAGTCGGTGCCCGCCGGGTCCCCCGCCTCCGCGGTCGCGCGGCAGCTCGTGACCCTGCTCACCACCGGCGAGCTTGCGCCCGGGTCCCGCCTCCCCTCGGAGCGCGTGATCGCCGAGCAGCTCGGAGTCGGACGGTCCGCGGTCCGTGAGGCGTTAGCAGCGCTCGAGATCCTCGGCATCGTGCAGATCCGGCCCGGTTCCGGCACCTACCTGCAGGGCGGCACGTCCGACCTACTCCCGACGACCCTGTCCTGGGGTCTGATGCTCGCGTCGAACCGGACGCGCGAGCTGCTCGAGGTCCGCTCCTCGCTCGAACGCACCGCGGCGATCCTCGCGGCCCAGCGCGCCGACGCCGCACAGCTCGACGAGCTACAGGAGTACCTCGAGCGGCAGCGCATCACCCTCGACGACCCACAGGCGTTCATCGAGGCGGACGTCCGGTTCCACGTGCTGCTCGCGCGAGCCGCCGGCAACGAGGTCCTCGCCGACCTCCTGCAGAGCCTCCGCTCGATGCTTAGCGTCTGGGTCGGCCGTCGCGTTCGCACCCGGCAGGCGACCGAGGCGGCGTACGAGGAGCACCGAGCAATCCTCGATGCCGTCCGCTTGGGCGACGTCGCCGCCACCCAGCGTGCAATGGACGACCACATGGCGACCGCGAGTGCCCGTATCGAGAACGCTGATCCGATCGTCAGCGCCGAGGACAGCGCGACAACCGGCCCGGCTTGACCATCTTGGCCTCGTGAGGCAGCACTAGGAGCGGCAGCCACATCAAGGATTCAACGAGGGCGATCGCATTTGCGAGCTGGCAAGCGCCGCCGGCGTCTAACGCACCGCCACGCAAGGGATACGTCTGCGCGTTGCAGCGGGATTCCCTCGGAAGCAGTGGGGGGCGGAAGACGCGGGTCTGAACTGGTTCCGATCACGGCACTGCAACTGTCGTGCCGATGAGCAATCAACAGCGGCCAGCCTCCGCCGAGGTCGACTGGGCATGCGAGGGACTTGCCGAGTCTCTTTGCTGTGAGGGGCTTCCCCCGGACAGCGAGCAGGATTAGCCTGCCCTGGACTCGGTTTGAGCGAGCTCCTGGGTCACAGTCCACCAGCACGGTGGGGACATGGTGGCGGTGCCGAGCTGAGGATGTCTGGGGACCGCCACCACAGCCCTCTGCGCGCTATGCCAACACCAGGGGCGGCGAGGTGGGTCGCGGCGTCACCCGTAAAGGTCGTCCCACACCGAGTGCAGGTCGATCAGGGATGATTCCTGCGGCGTCGACTGATCCCCACGCCGGAAGCGACGCTGCATGTTCTTGAACGTGTCGATGCGCACCGGAGGAACGTCACGATCCCGCTCGTACGAGGTTTCAGCCATGGTGTGTGTTCCTCCGTCACCACTCTGACAGACCGGGCTCCCCTGCTGCCGCCGTACCTACCAAGAGTGCGTGAACCGCACTGCTCTCAGCGGGCACCGGGAGGATGGAACCCTGGACGTTGGCACTCGACGCGCGCACACTGTTGGCAGCGCGGTCTGGAGACGTGGCCGCGCGGAGCGGCGTTGCCCGACAATCCGCTCTGAGCGTGGGCCGGCTGCTCGCACAACGGCCCACGCTCGTCCCCATCCGGACCACAGCGTCCCCAGTCACGCCGGCTATTGACCCGCTGACGCTTCAGTTCGAGAGGGAAGCGTGTTGGCGGCAGGATGCCGCTGCTCGGGCTGTCGGTTCAGATCGGGGAAACAATCGTGCAGAACCGACGGCCCTCGGTCGAAATGCGTTCCCATCCGCACACGGCGACGTATCCCGCGATACGTCTCAATCCGCACCGCAGGCACCGTGAGCTCACGAAGGTACAAGGAATGGTACATCGGCGGCTCCTCCCGCTTTCGGCTCAGTGTCGCGCTGTGACCTTTCCGGCACAAGCCTCGAAATCACCGCACCCGCGCCTGGGTGATTGCAGCGGGACCGGCCCTGCCGCTGTCGCAATGTGAGAGGGGGCTACGGCGCGCGCTCCAGCTGCGGCGCCCGCAGTTGGGTCCGCGTCTTCGATCGAGCGCTCCTGCGGCGCGGCGCTCAGGCGCGGAACAGCGAGCGCGCAGAGACGCAGGCGCGCAGAGTGAGGACATGCGCGTATTTCTGCTTGCCAACGTCAGCACGCAGGGCACGATCGTGGGCGCGTTCGTGTCCGAGGACGCCGCGAAGAACTACATCGCTGACGTCGACCCCGGGCGGGTGTTCACCTGGCGAATCCGCGAGGTTGCCTGGTACGACAACTACGGCGAACGCTGACCGCCGACCCAGATCACAGCAGTGGACGGCACGCAACCCGAATGCGCACCGGCCACCACCAGCAGCAGCAGCAGCAGCAGCAGCAGCACTGTCCTACGCCCTACCGCCATCGACGGCGTCTGCTGGATCCACGTCTCCCGTCCCTTCACCGCCCAGCGGCTGCGGTCACTCCACGTGATTGACCGGGATCACGCTGCCCTTGTAGGTCTTCGTGATCCAGTCGGCGATCTCCTTGCTCGTGAGCGCCTTGTCGAGGGCTTCGATGCGGGGGTCGTCGTGTAGCGCCTTCGGGGCGATGAGCACGTTGACGTAGGGGTTGCCGTTCTTGGAGTCCTCGAGCTGGAGGGCGTCCTGTGACGGTGTGAGGTCGACGCCGAGTGCTGCGTTGCCCTGCAGGATCGCTGCGTCGACGTCCTGCAGCTGCCGTGCGAGCTGCGTGTTGTCCGCGGTCTTGAGGAACTTCAGGTGCTTCGGGTTTGACGTAATGTTCGCCTCGGTGATGAGGAGGTCGTCACCGCTGAGGTCGCCGCCGTCGAATGACCGGTCAAGCTTCAGTAGCCCCGCGCTCTGCAGCAGGAAGAGCCCGCGGGCGAAGTTCGTCACGTTGTCCGGGATGCCGATGGTCGCGCCGTCCGGGATGTCGTCGACGGACGTCACCTTCTTCGAGTAGATGCCGAGCGGCTCGATGTGGACCTTCGCGTCGACCTCGAGGTCGGTGATCCCGCGCTGCTTCGTGTCCTGCTCGAAGAACGGCACGTGGTCGATGTAGGTCGCGTCGACGTCGCCGTTCTCGACGGTCTCGTTCTCGTTGACGCCTTCCTGCGCGACGGTGACGTCGAGCGTGACACCGTCGGGCAGGAGTCCGGCGTCCTGGATGTGTTCGAGGATCTCAGAGTGGGGGCGGTTCTCGGCCCACACGCGCAGCGGCTCGCTGCTCGCGGTCCACTTGCCGTCGACCTTCTCGGAGCTACCGGTGGAGCCGGATGCGCAGGCGCTGAGGGTGAGTGCGGCGATGACGACGGTTGCGCTCACGATGAGGGCGCGCTTCGGGTGGTCCATGGGGTTCCTCTCGGATCGGGTGGGGGGCCTCGGGTCAGCGGGTCGGCGCTTTGGCTCGTCGGCGCGTCAGCGCTTGTGCAGGCGCCGTCGGAGCCAGACGTCGCCGACCACCTGGATGGCCTGCACGATGACGACGAGGACGAGGACGGTGGTCCACATGAGTTGGTCGTCGTAGCGCTGGTACCCGTAGGTGATCGCGTAGGCGCCGAGTCCGCCGGCGCCGACCGTGCCGGCGACGGCGGTGTTGCCGACGATCGCCACGAGGGTGAGGGTTGAGCCGGCGATCAGGCCGGACCGCGACTCGGGTAGGAGCACCCGCCAGATGAGCTGCCAGGTGCTGGCGCCCATCGCCTCGGCGGCGTCGAGGCGTCCGGTGTCGACCTCGGCGAGGGCGTTGTCGACGATCCGGGCGAAGAACGGGAACATGCTCACGGTGAGCGGCACGAGCGCCGCGGTCGTGCCGAGCGTGGTGCCGACGATGCTGCGGGTGAGGGGCAGGATCGCGAGCAGCAGGATGACGAAGGGCAGCGACCGCACGATGTTCACGAGCACGCTGGCGACGTGGTGGCCGACGACCACCGCGCGCTGCGCACCGGCGCCGCGGATCCGTTCGACGACGACGGAGCCGGGGGTGGTCAGGAAGAGCAGCACGCCGAGGGCGGTGCCGAGGACGAAGGTCAGGAGGAAGGTCCAGAAGACCATGTAGAGCGTCTCGCCGGCGGCCTGTGCCAGGAGCCCGTAGGGGCCGAGCCCGTTCGAGATCATGCCGACTCCACCGCCGTCCGGTCGTCGGCCGTCCGCCGGACGGCATCGAGCCCGGCCCGATCCGGCAGCTCGAGCTCGTACCGGGCGACCCGCTCCCCGCCGACGGTGTGCACGCCGCCGGACAGCACGTCGTACGCGGTGTCCCCGGCGAGCCGCGACAGGTACCCGCGCGCGGTCCCCTCACCGCGGACGGTTACCAGCACACGCGGCCGGTCCGCAGCCGGCCGGGAGGTGCGTGGTGCGTCCAATGCAGCGGGCGCGCTGGTCGCGTCGGTCGCCGGTACCGCCGTGGTGGTGCGGGGGAGCATCGCGCGACCGATGCGGGACGAAGGGTCTGACACCAAGTCGATCGTCCGCCCCTGTTCGACGACGCGGCCAGCCTCGAACGAGACGACCTCGTGGGCGTGCTTCCGCAGGATCTCGAGCTCGTGGGTGATGAGGACGACGGAGACACTGAGCTCCCGGTTCACCCGCTCGAGGAGCGCGAGCACCTGCTCGGTCGTCTCGGTGTCGAGCGCACTCGTCGCCTCGTCCGACAGCAGGACGGACGGGTTGGTGGCGAGTGCCCGCGCGATGCCGACGCGCTGCTTCTGTCCGCCGGACAGCTGCGACGGGTGGTTGTCCGCGCGGTCAGCGAGCCCCACGAGGTCGAGCAGCTCGCCGACACGACGCCGCCGTTCCGTCCGGTCGACGCCGGCGAGCAGCAGAGGGAGCTCGACGTTCTCGGCGGCGGTCCGTCCGTGCAGCAGGTTGAACTGCTGGAACACGATCCCGATCCGGCGACGACGGGCCCGCAGGTCGCGGCGACGGAGGCGGAAGAGGTCCTCACCGTCGATATGAACGCTGCCGGAGTCCGGGCGGAGGAGCGCGGTGACGACCCGGAACAGCGTCGACTTCCCGGCACCGCTCCGCCCGGCGATCCCGGTGATACTGCCGTCGGGAACGGTCAGCGACACGTGGTCGAGGGCGATCACCTCCCTGCCGTGTCGTCGGTACGTCTTGGAGACGTCTCGGACCTCGAGCACGTGGTTCCTCTCGTTGTGGCGTCCGCGGCGGGTGCCCGAGCGGAATTTGTCTGCCCCGAGCGTAAGAGGACGAGCAGGACCACTGCGGTCCGTCGGTCACAGTCCGACGCGGGACGTCACCCGACGTCACGAACGTGCGACGTCACGGACGTGCGAGTCGTTCCCGGAGGGTCTCCTCGGCGTACTCGGTGCGGTACAGGCCGCGCCGCTGTAGTTCCGGGACCACGTGGTCGACGAAGTCGGTCAGGCCGGACGGGAACAGGTCGAGCATCACGTTGAAGCCGTCCGCCGCACCCGCGCGGAACCAGACCTCCATCGAGTCGACGATCTGCTCGGGCGTGCCCGCGATGAACCGTTGGCCGTAGCCGCCGAAGTCGCGTAGGAGCTCGCGGACCGCCGGGTTGCCGCGCTCGATGCGGTCGAGGAGCGTGCGCCGGTAGGCATCGGACCACCCCGCGCCGCCCTGACGTGCCGTGTCGACGACGTGCGGCGGGACCGAGGCGTCGACGTCGACGTCGAGCAGGTCCGCGCCGAGGGCCTTGCCGAGCTCAGCGAGGCTGTAGGTCGCCGGGGCGAGGTGCTCCCAGTGGTCGAAGCGGTCGCGGGCCTCCTGCTCCGTGCTCCCGATCACGATCGCGAGCCCCGGCAGGACACGGACCGCGTCCGCTGGGCGGCCGGACGCGGCGGCGACGTCGCGGACGGCCTGCCGGTGCTTCGCCGATGCGTCCGGTTCCTGGGCGACGGAGTAGACGGCGTCGGCGAACTGGCCGGCCAGCTGCACGCCAGGGCCGGAGCCGCCGGCCTGCACAACGGCCGGACGGTCGTCGCCCCAGTGCGCGAGGACCTCCGCGACGAACGACTCGGCTCGGGCGTAGCGCTGCTCCCGAGGCGGCAGTTCGTCGATGCCGTGGTTCCGGACCGCCTCGACGTCCCAGGTCGTCACGGCGTTCCAGCCGAACCGTCGGCCGGAGGCGTGGTGGATGCTGCCGAGTCGTCGGGCGAGCTCGGCGGGCTCGTTGAGCGTGGTCGAGGCGGTGGCGATGAACCCGAGGTGGTCGGTGACGGCGGCCATCGCGGGGACCAGGATGCTCGGGTCGAGGTACTGGACCGGGCGGCTGCGCGGGTCGGTGATCGCGGGGCGGTCGGCGAGGAAGACGGCGTCGACCAGGCCCCGCTCGGCCTCGCGTGCGACGGCCTGCCAGTGCCCGAAGTCGACAACGGCGTCGGGGCTGATGTCGTCGGAGCGCCACGCAGCGGGACGCTGGCCGACCCCGAGCACGTTGATGTTGACGGTCAGGTGGTCGGCGGACATCAGGAAGCCTCCGGAGCGTCGTCGAAGCGCGGTGCGGCGCCGTCAAGCGGGTCGAGGACCGGCGCTGGCAGTCCGAGTCGTCGGCGGAGCGTCCCCGGTTGTTCACCGGGCGCCGACCCGAGGGGCCGCAGGGCGGCGGCGGCCGGACCCTGCAGGGCGGCGGCGAGGGAGTCCAGGTCGTGGTGGACGAGGGCGTCGACGCGCACGGCGGCCGGTGCGTCGAGGGTGCTGTCGGTGAGGGCCAGGCCGCCGGGCCGTTCGACCAGGTCGATCCGGCAGGTGCCGGTCGCCTTGACCGTCACGCCGCCGGACGTCACGGTCACCGGCAGCCCCTGCGGACTGCTCGGCACGTTGAGCGGCCCGGCGATCCGGTACGCGCCGGTGCTGTTGATCCGGGTGATCGCCGCGGTCTCGGCGAACGCCGGTGCGCTGCCGTCGAGGGCGATCGTCTCCCTGGGCCAGCTCCGCCAGAGCTGCTGCACGACCGTGACCAGCTCGGTGGCGTCGTGACCCTCGTCGCCGCGGACGATCCACGCGATCCGGCCGCCGGATAGCTGGTCCAGCGTCGCGATGCGTCGAGCCAGGTCGTAGGGGTGTCCGATGGCGTCGGTCCGGGTCGTCACGGCGAACCACGCCCGCGGGAGGTCGCCGAGCAGCGATGCCGCGGCGACGCCGGGGTCGCCGTGCTGGGGTTCGTCCTCGAGGACGAGCAGCACAGGCGGGTGCTCGGCGAGGAGCCCCGCGAGCCGTGTACGGAGGGACCGGTCGGCCGCGAGAGCGTCGGCGAGGTCACCGCGGACCCGGAGGGCCGGGAGGGCCCTGGCCTCGGCGTCGCGCCGGACGGCCTCCGCACGGACGGTGTCCCGGTGGCGCACGTCGACGTCGGTGCCGATGTCGTACAGCAGCCGGTCCGCGATCATGCGGGAGCGGTGCAACACGGGGTTGTGCTGCGCGATTGTCCGGGCATTGCGCCAGTGCCGGTCGAGGGCCCACCGCTGCTGCAGGTCCTCGAGCGGTTCGGGAAGCAGCGCCCCGATCTGCGTCAGCAGTTCGCCGGCCTCGACGGCCGCCGGGACGACGAGCAGTTGCGCGCGGAAGGTCTGTACCTCCGCGGCGTCGGTGGTACGGTCGGCCGCGGCACCCGGGGTGGAGACGAGCGCACGGTGGGCACCGTCCGTGTCCGCTGCTGCGCGGAGGAGCGCAGCATCGTTCCCGAGGACGAGAGCCTCGAGCCGTCCGAAGCGCTCGAGGACCCGGACGTCGGGCGGTCCGTGCCGGCGTCCGCTCTCGTCGACGAGCTCCCGGGCGGTGCGTGCGACGTCCTGCGTGATGCCGGTGAGGACGGCGAGGAGCACCAGCTGCTGCCAACCGGCCGTGCCCCGGTGCTGCGTCGTGAACGGCGCGACGTCCGCCGGATCGACGGGGACGTCGTGCAGCTCGGTGGTGCCGCTACCCGTTGCCCGCTGCCCGAACCCGGTCCAGTCGTCCCGCACCACGACACCCTCGGCGCGCGCGTCTACGCCCACGATCACCAAGGCGTCGTCCGCGTCGACGGCGCTGTACTCGAGCCAGTCTGCATGGGCGCTGCCCGTCGAGTAGTACTTCGTCCCGGTCAGGGTCAACGCGTCGTCACGACCCTGCAACCGCGTGGTGAACTTCGCGCCGGTGCTGCCGTCCGACTCGGTCCACCCGCCGCCGATCATCGCTCCCGACGCGATCCGTCCGAGCCACTGACGCCGGGTCGGACCGTCCGGCTCCTTGAGGTGCCGTTCGGTCGCGAGGACGTGGGTGCGCCAGCTCTGCGCGAGGCTCGGGTCGGCCGCGGCGATGTCCCTGATGGTCTCGACGAGCTCGACGACGCTCGCGTCGAGCCCACCGTCGGCGCCGCTAAGCCGCATCCGGCCGAAGCCGAGGCGACGGAGCTGGTCGTGGAAGCGGCGCGGGATCCGTCCGGAACGGTCGGTGTGCACCGCGGCCGCCCGGACCTCCTCGAGGAACGCTGCGAACGTCGGACCGAGGAGCTGATGACCCATGTACCGACCGTATCCAGGCGCGCTGGTGCGTCCGACTCGCGTTGCGGACTGTTGCGTGAAGGATCGAGCGCGATTACCGGCCGCCCTACGCTCGGGTGGTCGGCATCGTGTGCGTCTTCACGTGGTGTCGCGGAGGAGAACAGGAGCACGCGTGCCCGACTGGCTCGTCGACCACTCGACGCCGAATGCCGATCCCTGGCCCCCTTCTGTGCGTGCTCGCGCGCAGGACGCTGTCGAGCGTGCTGACCTCGGAGTGGAGGCGGTGCGGGTGCTGCTCATGGCCGCGCTGGTCGACTCCGTCGTCCGGACGGCGACGCGGCTAACGGTCGGCCGTACCCGGGTGCAGCACGACGGCAACACGCTGCTCGCCGCCGATGATCCGCAGTTCGTCGAGGTCCTGCGTGAAACCTCTGGTCTCGCAGTGGCCGCCGTCGCGTCGGCGGAGTATCTGCTGTCCGGTGGACTCGGCCGTGCCGAGGCGAGGGACCTGCAGTTCGGGCTCCGCGCGGTCACGGTGACGGTGCTCGACCGGGTGTTCGAGACGCTCGGGGCTTCAGCCACGTTCGAGCACCACGGCCTCCACCGTCTGCGAAGCGCTGCGGTGGTGCTGTGGGCGGAGGTCGAGTCGGCCGAACCCGTCGGCGAACCGTCGACGCCGTAGCACGACCGGTCCGGTCGAGACCGGACCGGTCGTGCGGGGTCACCGCGGGAGCGAGCCTGCCCGCGCCGCTCGGTGTCGTGCTGCCGGGTGGCTTGCCGGCAACCGGGACGACCCGCCGCCGCTGACCCGCTGCCGGAGGGTCTCACCATCGGTGTACCGCTCCGGCAGGCGTCCCCGTTCGCGCAGCAGCGGTGTCACGAGGGTGCCGAAGTCGTGGACGGTGTCGAACGAGTGGTACTGGCGAAGGTTGATGCCGTCGAGCCCGTCGTCATCGAGCCATCCCTCGATCTGCTCGGTGACAGCCTCCGGGACCCCGGCGGCCCAGAACGCGCCGTACCAGGCCTCGTTGACCCGGTCGAGGAGTTCGCCGACGGTGGCATCGAGCGCGACCCGGCCGACCAAGCGCTCCCCACCGTCGAGCCCCTCGGCGTCGAGTGCGTCGCGGACGGTGCGGTTTTTCGGGTGGCGAAGCGCATCGAAGGGAACGCTGCCGTGGATGAGCGGACCTTCCTCGCTCTGGAACGCTCGGTACTGAGCGACCTTATCGTCGACCTCCCGCTGGGTCGGCGCCGTGATGACGGCCGCTTGGGTGACGAACTTGACGTCGCCGCGGTCCCGGCCCGCGGCTTCGGCGGCGTCGCGGACGGCCTCCGCTGTGCGCTGCACTCCGTGGCCGCCGGTGAACACGACCTCGGCGTGGGTCCCGGCCCGTTGGATGCCGGCGGGTGATCCGGTCGCGAGGAACAGGGTCGGTGTGCGCTGCGGCGACGGCTCCGACAGGTGGGGTCCGGCGACGCGGAAGTGGTCGCCGACGTGGTCGATGGGATGCACCTTCTCCGGATCCGTGTACACGCCGCGCTCGGTGTCGCGGACGACCGCGTCGTCCTCCCAGGAGCCCTCCCACAGCTGGTAGAGCACGTCGAGGTACTCGTCGGCGATCTCGTAGCGGGTGTCGTGCGGGATCTCGTCGGCCAGTCCGAAGTTGCGTGCGGCGTTCGGGAGGTAACTGGTGACGACGTTCCACCCGACGCGCCCGTTCGTCAGGTGGTCCAGGGTCGACATCCGCCGGGCGAAGGCGAACGGTGGTTCGTAGCTGGTGGAGAACGTGATCCCGAAGCCGAGGTGCTCGGTCACCGCTGCCATCGCCGGGACGACGAGCATCGGGTCGTTGTTCGGGATCTGCAGCCCTTCACGCAGCGCCGGGGCGGCGGAGCCCTGGTACACGTCGTAGGCGCCGAGGACGTCGGCGATGAACACGGCGTCGAACTGGCCGGCCTCGGCAGTGCGGGCGAGCTCGGTCCAGTACCGGATGTCCGTGTACCGGTGACGCTGGTTGCCGGGGAGCCGCCACAGGCCGTGGGTGATGTGTCCGACGCAGTTCATCTCGAACACGTTCAGCAGGAGTCGCTTCGGCATGGTCCGACCGTACGGACGAGCGATCAGCTGCCACGTGTTCGTGACGTCGCAAGACGCTGCGTTGCAGCACGTTGCGCGGCCCCTGGTGTGGGGTGGTCCACCCGTTCTAGCGTCGCTGCCCATGACCCGCCCTCACGCTCTGCGCACCGCCGTGACGGTCCTCGCAACCGCCACCGCCGTCGCGCTGCTCGCCGGCTGCAGCGGTGGCTCCGCCGCCTCGACGCAGGACTCCGGACCGGTCCGCGGCGGCACCCTGGTCTACGCGACAGACCGTGAGCCGACGTGCCTCGACCCGCACAACTCCGGTGACATGCCGCAGACCTACATCGCCCGGCAGTACCTGGACTCGCTGGTGTCACTGCAGAAGGACGGCAGCGTCAAGCCGTGGCTGGCGACGTCGTGGACGATCTCGAACGACGGCACGCAGTACGACTTCACGCTGAAGCAGGGCGTGGAGTTCACCGACGGCACTCCCTTCGACGCGCAGGCGGTGGTGGACAACTTCACGCAGATCCTCGACCCGGCGACGCAGTCGTCGACGGACCTGCTCTACCTGACCGGGTACTTCGATAAGGCCACCGCGATCAGCGACCACGTCGTCCGTGTCTCCCTGAAGCGGCCGTACTCGCCGCTGCTCGCTGCGCTCTCGCAGGCGTTCTTCGGCATGGAGTCCCCGAAGGCAATGGCGCGTGGGCTCGCCGCGAACTGCGAGTCCCCGGTGGGGACCGGGCCGTTCAAGGTCGTGCGGTGGAACCACGAGCGCGACGTCGAGCTCGTCCGGAACGAGGACCACAACAGTGCTCCAGCGGACGCGGAGCACCAGGGGCCGGCGTACCTGGACGGCATCACGTGGAAGTTCCTCAAGGACAACACGACCCGGTACGGCGCACTCAGCTCGGGCGAAGCGGATGTCATCTTCAACGTCCCGCCCGAGAGCGAGGGCCTGGCGAAGGCCGACCCGTCAATCTCCCTGCAGTCGTTCGTGCACTCGGGCGCACCCTTCAGCCTCGACCTCAACACGAAAAGCACGGTGTTCAGCGACATCCGCGTCCGGCAGGCCTTCGTACACGCATCGGACGCGAAGGAAGCCGTAGAGAGCGCCTACAACGGCGTGTTCCCGTACGAGGGCAACAACGTCAGTTCCGGCACACCGCACTACGACGAGGCGTACCACGAGCCGTTCCCGTACGACCCGTCGACGGCCCGACGCCTGCTCGACGAGGCCGGCTGGACCGGCCGTGACGAGGACGGCTACCGGACGAAGGACGGCAAGACGCTCACGGTGAAGCTGCCGTACAACGCCGACTCCGCCGAGACACCACCGGCGGACCTGACGATCCTGCAGGACATCCAGGCCATGGAGAAGCGGATCGGCATCAAGGTCGTGCTGCAGGCCCTCGACTCGTCGAGCATGAACGCGGTCTGGGGGAACCCGAAGGCGTACGACCTGCTCGGGAACTACTGGAACAGCCCCACCCCGCACGTGATGTACATCAAGTACTCGAAGGCGACCTACGACGTCGACAACGGGCAGAACTCCGCGTTCGCCTACGACGACGAGCTCGACCGGCTGCTGATCGCCGCGACCGCCACCACCGACCCGGCGGCGCAGCAGCAGGCCTACTCCAAGGCGCAGGCCCTGCTCTCGTCGAAGGCGTGGACGCTGCCGCTCTACCCGATCCAGACCCGGCTCGGGATCTCCGACCGCGTCCGCGGCGTGTGGATCGAGCCCAGCGAGGGCGAACCCGTCCTCGCCGACGCGTACCTGATCGACGGAGGCAAGTGATGACCGGCTGGACCGTCCGCATCGCCACGCGCATCGCCGAGGCCGTGCTGCACCTGCTCGCTGTGGGGACGATCGTGTTCTTCCTCGAGCACGCCGTTCCCGGCGACCCGGCGGTCGCCATCCTCGGCGGCGCGGCCGCACACCCGACGAAGGAGGCCGTCGCAGCCGTCACGGCCCAGTACGGGTTCGACCGGCCGCTGCTCGTGCAGTACGGGGACTTCCTGGCGGGACTGTTCCGGCTCGACTTCGGCGAGTCCTACACGCTGAAGCAGTCGGTCACGAGCGTCATCGCCGGACAGATCGGCCCGACGCTCGCCCTGACCGTCGCGGCGCTCGGTCTGGCCTGGGTGCTGTCGATCGCCTCGACCCTGCTCACCGCCGGGCGCCCGGGGGTGTGGGGACGGATCGGCTCGGTCGTCGAGACCGTCGCCGCCGGGCTGCCGCAGTTCTGGCTCGGGCTCGTGCTGCTCCTGGTGTTCGCGGTGCAGTTGCACTGGTTCCCGGTGATCGGGTCCGGCCCGCTCGGGATCGTGCTGCCCGCCCTCACCCTCGCGATCCCGCTCGCCGGGTTCCTCGGACAGGTGACCCGGGACGAGTTCGAGGAGAAGCAGCAGGAGCCCTTCGTGCTGTCCGCCCGGTCCCGCGGGCTGTCCGAACGGGCCGTCCGCTCCCGCTTCGTCCTTCGGCACGCGGCGCTGCCCGGCATCACCCTCTCCGGCTGGGGTCTCGGCTCGCTGGTGTCCGGAGCCGTCATCGCCGAGGTCGTCTTCGCCCGGCAGGGCATCGGGCAGGTCCTCGTCGCCGCCGTGAGCGCGCAGGACCTGCCACTCGTGATCGGCATCACGTTCGTCGTCGCGCTCGTCTACGTGGTCGCGAACGTCCTGACCGACATCGCGTACGTCGCGGTGGACCCCCGCCTTCGTCGCACGATCGGAGCCGCAGCATGAGCACCACATCGACCGTCACCGCACCACCCGCGCCCGCAGCACCCGTCGGCCTGGATCCCGCCGCCGGGCCGACGGGGGCCGGCGTCCGCGAGGCGCGCCGTGCCTCCAGTCCGATCCGGAGGGTCTCCTTCTGGCTCGCCGCCGCGTTCATCGCGCTCGTCGCGCTGGCGGCCGTCTGGCCGACGCTGCTGGCGCCGCAGGACCCGCTCGCCATCGACCTGGGCGCGAGCTTTGACGCTCCGAGCGCGGCGCACGTGTTCGGTACCGACCAGTCCGGCCGTGACGTGTACTCGCGCGTCGTGCACGGCGCCGGGCAGTCGGTCGCGATCGGCGTCGGCGCGACGGCACTCGGCCTCGCCGGTGCGCTCGTGCTGGGGCTCCTCGGAGCGTTGGGTGGCCGAGCCGTCGACGCCGTCGTGACCCGCGTGATCGAGGTGCTCTACGCGTTCCCGGGTATCCTGCTGGCGCTCATCCTCGTCGCGGTGTTCGGGTCGAGCGCCGGGACCCAGATCCTGGCGGTCGGCATCGCGACGATCCCGGGCTACGCGCGGATGGTGCGCGGTCAGGTCCTCGCCGTCCGTGGTGCCCCGTACGTGCAGGCGGAACGGGCGCTCGGGCACTCCGGCGCGCACGTGCTGTTCCGCACGCTGCTGCCGAACGCGTTCCGGCCGTTGACCGTCCTCGTCACGCTCGGTATCGGCCAGGCGATTGTCTGGGCCTCAGCGCTCGGCTTCCTCGGCATGGGTGTGCAGCCGCCCGCACCGGAGTGGGGCGCCATGCTCAACGCCGGCCGCAACTACCTACAGCAGGCCTGGTGGCTCGACTTCTTCCCGGGCGTGGTGATCGTGCTCCTCGCCCTCTCGCTCACCGCCGTCGGCCGTGCGGTGCAGACCCTGACCCAGCCGGGAGGCGCGCGATGACGACATTCACCAGCCTCACCTCCGGTGGTGCTCCGGTCGCGGATCGACCGGTCACCTCCGATCCGCTCGTCGCGGTGTCCGGACTGTCGGTCGCGTTCGGCGAGCGGACGGTCGTCCGTGACGTCTCGTTCGCACTCGACCGTGGCCGGAGCCTCGCCCTGGTGGGCGAGTCCGGTTCCGGCAAGAGCGTCACCGCCCGCAGCCTGCTCGGCCTCAACGGCACCGGTGCCCGGGTCCGAGCCACCACCCTCGAGCTCGCTGGCCGGGACCTCACGACGCTCGACGACCGGTCCTGGCGGCGCGTCCGAGGCGGGGAGGTCGGGTACGTGCTCCAGGACGCCCTCGTGTCCCTCGACCCGCTCCGCCGCGTCGGCGCCTCGGTCGCGGACGCACTGCGTGAGCACGGCGTCGGGCCCCGGGCAGCACGTGAGCAGCGGGTGCTCGACCTGCTCCGCCGCGTCGGGGTACCGGAACCAGCGCTCCGGGCCCGGCAGCTGCCGTCCGAGCTCTCCGGCGGTCTCCGGCAGCGTGCCCTCATCGCCGCCGCGATCGCCCTCGAACCGGCGCTGCTCATCGCCGACGAGCCCACGACGGCGCTCGACACCACGGTGCAGGCGCAGATCCTCCACCTGCTCGACGAACTCCGGTCCGGGGGCACCGGGCTGCTCGTCATCAGCCACGACCTCGGCATCGTCGAGCAGCTCGCCGACGACGTGCTCGTCATGCAGCACGGGGTCGTCGTCGAGCAGGGGCCGACCGAGCAGGTGCTCGGTGACCCGCAGCATCCGTACACGAAGCGCCTGCTCGCCGCGATCCCGTCGCTGCACGCCCCCGGAGCCCGCCTCTCCGACGCACCGCCGGCCGTGCTCGCACCCCGCGCTGACCGAACGATGGTCCCGGCAGGCACGCCCGTGCTCGCGGTCGAGCAGGTCACGAAGACCTACCGCGGACCCGACCAAGTGACCCGTACCGTGGTCGACGACGTCTCCTTCGAGCTGCACGCCGGTGAAACCCTCGGCATCGTCGGGGAGTCCGGCTCGGGCAAGTCGACCACGGCCGCGATCGCCCTGGCGCTCACGGAGCCGACCAGCGGCCGGGTGCTGTTCGAAGGGCGGCCGTGGTCGGGCCTGTCCGAACGGGAGCGGCGACCGCATCGTCCGAAAATCGCGACCGTGTCGCAGGACCCGCTCGGCTCGTTCGACCCGCGCAAGTCCGTTCGGCAGCTCGTCGAGTCGGCGCTCCGCGCGAGCACGGGAACCGTCGCACCGGGACGTGTGGATGCGCTGCTGACCGGTGTCGGGCTCGAAGCGTCGCACGCGGTCCGGCATCCTCGGACGCTCTCGGGCGGGCAGCGACAGCGTGTCTCCATCGCTCGGGCACTCGCGAGCGAGCCCGACGTCCTCGTCCTCGACGAGGCCGTCAGCGCGCTCGACGTCTCCGTCCAGGCGCAGGTGCTCGACCTGCTCGCCGACATCCAGGAGGCGTACGGGGTCGCGATCCTCTTCATCTCGCACGACCTCGGCGTGATCCATCACGTCAGTGACCGTGTCCTCGTGCTCCGGCACGGACGGGTCGTCGAGACCGGGACGGCCGAGCAGGTGTTCCGCGCACCGCAGGACGCCTACACGCAGGGACTGCTCGACGCGGTGCCGGGCGCCCGTGTCCACCGCGCCGCAGCAACCACGGAGGAACGATGACCACCACCACAGCCGCCACTGCCGACCGCGCGGCGCTGCTCGCCCAGTTCGCTCCGCTCTTCGACCGGATCGCGGACGGCGCCGTCGAGCGCGAACGCACGAGGACGCTGCCGCACGAGCAGGTCCGATGGCTTGCCGAGGCTGGATTCACCGCCGTCACGGTCCCGGTCGATGCCGGCGGGTCCGGCGCGTCCGCCAGCGACCTGTTCGCCCTGCTCATCCGTCTCGCCGAAGCGGACTCGAACCTGCCCCAACTCCTCCGAGCGCACTTCTCGTTCGTCGAGGAACTCCTCCTCGACGACGAGGTCGTGCGTCGCGATCAATGGCTCGAGCGCATCGCGTTGGGTGACGTGTTCGGTAACGCCAGCCATGAACGCAGTACAGCCACCGTCGGGCGCCTGTCCACCCATCTCGTTCCGGATGGCGACGGCTGGCGACTACACGGCGAGAAGCACTACTCGACCGGGACCATCTTCGCCGACTGGACCACCGTGACGGCCGAGACGCCCGACGGTCACGTCGTCGGGGTGACGGTACCGGTGCACGAGGAGGGGGTCGACGTCCGCGATAACTGGAACGGCTTCGGTCAACGCTTGACCGGCAGCGGCACGACCCGTTTCGACGGGGTGCCGGTCGAACTGTGGCAGCTCCGCGCGGAACGCGGGGACCGGAGAACCCCCTTGCCCGCGTTTCTGCAGACCGTCCTGCTCGCCTCCCTCGCTGGAGTCGCTCGAGCTGCCGCGCGCGATGCGGTGGCGTTCGTTCGGAGCCGCACCCGGCACTACCAGCACGGCGCCGGGGAGACCGCCACTCGCGATCCGCTCGTGCAAAGCGTCGTCGGCCGCATCGCAGCCGACGCGGTCGCCGCCGAGGCGCTCGTCCTGCACGCCGCCCAGGCACTGGACATCGCCCGCGACGCGATCACGAGCGACGTATCCGATGCAGGGCTACTCGTGGAAGCGGCAGAGCTCCGCACAATCGAGGTCCAACAGAACGTCGTCGAACTGGTGCTCCGCGCAACAACGACACTCTTTGAGGTCGGCGGTGCCAGCGCGACCGACCGGGACCGAGCACTCGACCGCCACTGGCGGAACGCCCGGACACTGTCCTCCCACAATCCGCTGGTGTTCCAACAACGGATCATCGGCGATCACCTGATCAACGGCGCCGACCTGCAGTACTTCTGGGCCACCGGAGAGGCACGACTGGAGAAGTAGTGTGTCAGCAGTTAGGGGTCGCAACCTGCCGGGCCGTCGGACGAACGAAGCCCACAACCGGCTCCCCCCAAAACTCGGATCACCTCGCCCGAAGGGCACGTGCAACTACTCCTTCAACAGTCACTCAGGCGAACTCAGGACGCGTTCGTCGCCGAGCGCAGACGCTGATCAGCTAGTCGCCGTCGAGGTTGTCCCGTTGCGCGTCGTGGAGGGCGTTGACGAGGTCGGATTCGGACGGTAGTGCCGCCCGCGCGGCTGGTGGCAGCAGGTCGTAGCTGGCCACCCCGACGGGACTCTGCTGGCCGGCAAGCGAGTACCGCACCACCGCATCGTTCTTGTCCGCGACAAGGAGCAGGCCGACGGTATCAGCGTGCTGAGTGCGTCTGAGGCGGTCGTCGACGAGGGCGACGTAGAAGCCCAGTTGTCCGAGGTACTCGGGCTTGAACTTCCCGGTCTTCAGCTCAATAACGACGTAGCGGAGCTGCTCGACGTGGAAGAACAGCAGGTCAACGTAGAAGTCGTCCCCGTCGACCTCGAAGTGCACCTGGCGGCCGACGAACGCGAACCCCTCGCCGAGCTCGCGGAGGGTGTCGATGATCCGGTCGACGAGTGCCTGCTCGAGGTGGCGTTCCTTCGCGTCCCCGTCGAGGGCGAGGAAATCCAGCACGTACGGGTCCTTCGTCAGCTGCTGCGCCAGGTCCGAGTCCCCCGCTGGCAGCGTTGCGGGGAAGTTCGATGGGGCGGCCTGTAGTCGGGTGTGAGCGCTGGTCTTGATCTGGTGCTCGAGAACGTTCCGGGACCAACCGTGCGAAGCCGCCTCGTGCGCGTACCAGTCGCGGAGGTAGTGATCGTCGAGGCGGTCCAGGAGCACGGTGATGTGGCCCCAGGGGAGTTGTCCAACAGCTTGTTGGACAATCGCATCCGCGGGCCACTCCCCCGCAAGCCGGCGCATGTAGAACAGGTTCGCCCGGGAGAAACCCTTCATGTCTGGGAACTCAACTCGCAAATCGGTCGCGAGCCGACCGATGACGTTGCTGCCCCACCGTTCCGTCTCCTGCCGTTCCAGGATCGTGGCGCCGATCCCCCAGTACAAGCGCACGAGTTCTGTGTTCACCCGTCGCTGCGCACTGAATCGCGCATTCCTCACCTGCTGCTTCAGCTCGGCGAGGGCTGCGGCATAGCCGGACGGGGTCGGGGTGGTGTCGGTCATCGCATCCATTCTGCCCCGCAAGACCATCTTCGACTGTTGCCGTCATGGTGCGGGCCCATTTGTATGCCACAGTAGGACAGCAAACCCTCGAATGAAAGGCGGCGTTCCTATGGCGCAGAAAGTCACCACGCACCTGGTCGATGACCTGACCGGCGACACGATCGACGAGGGCAAGGGCCGCACCGTGTCCTTCTCGTTTGATGGCAACCACTACGAGATGGACCTCTCGGACGACAACGCTGACGCGCTGCGCGAAGCGTTCTCCGACTACGTCGCCGCCGCCCGCAAGGTCAGCGGCCGCCAGAACCGCACCAACGGTGGCACCACCGCGAAGCGCGGCAACTCGGACGAGCTCGCGAAGATCCGCGAGTGGGCGAACGCGAACGGCCACGAAGTCTCGAGCCGTGGCCGGATCAGCCAGGCAGTGCGCGACGCGTACGACGCCGCACACTGACGCTCCCCCACCACGGCGACGGCCGGCACCCCGAGCGGGGTGCCGGCCGTTCTCGTTCGCGCCGATAGTTCGCTCTTATGTCAGGTCTACGTCCCGATAGTCAGTCAGCGCCTCGTACTCGCTGCGCTTGAACCTCATCGGGCAGGGCTCGCCATCCGCGTTCTTGATCCATCCAAGCTTTTCGCTTACCCGTCCGCACCGCCGCCAAGGCCCGTGAAGCGAACATCAGCAGGAGTCCGAACCCGTATGAAGTCCATGCCCAGGACGCCCATCGATCGATGAATGCACCGACGATCCAAATGAGCAGACACAGTGATCCAGCGCAGAAGAGGGCGGCGGCAGTGGCGCGTAAGCCCGGCTCCTTGGGCGCTCGGCGCTCAAGCACCCACTGTGTCGCTCTCTGGTCTCGCTCGTCCTCTATGAGTTCACGAACAACGTCAGATTCGACCCTCGCGGCAATGACCGTCAACCGCTCCACCAGAGCTAACGGATGTCGATCACGGGCTACTGTCCACATGACTGTAGCTATCGCTGCGGCTCCGGCGAGAGCTGTTGCGAACGGCTGAGCCCAGTCCGTCACGACGTTCTAGAAGGCCGCTTGGAGCGGATCGTCAACGCTCGTGATCCTCGCGTCCGCCGTCAGCGGTGTAGGTGTCGTCCTCGTTCGCGCTTGCCATGAGGAATCCTGTGCCGTCGTCGCTTTCCTGCACGTAGCCGATGAGGCCGGCGTCGGTGTTTGCGTCGCCCCCACCGTCCGCGGATTCATCAAATCCTGGTCGTCCCATGGTCACCCTCCCAATATCTGAGTTGCGAACACGATGGTAAGCGCAGCGACCGACACCAGTAGCGCGATCGATCCGGCCGCCACCCACTGGGCTCGAGCAATCAGATCTGACTCGCGCGCGCTGATCACGTCGGCCTTGCGCCGAACCAACTGGACCTCAACACCGGCCGCTGAAAGCTCCGAGTCCAGGTAGGCGTCTGCGAGCCGCTGCGCAACAAGTCCGATTCGACGCCCCGGTCGAAGGGCCACGGTCGCACACAGGAGGCCGACGCAGGCGAAGCCGAGCGCGAGAACACCAATCCAGGGAAGAACGGTCCACAGTTGAGCTACCGATGCTGCAATGATCACGCCTGCAGCGACCGCTAGAAACGACGCCTTGTTCGCAACGCTGGCGGCTCGCTGGTCGACGTCGACGGTCAGACGGTCCATTTCCTCGTTCAGCAGGCGGACTCGGTCGAACTTCAGACGACGAGCAGCCTTCGCCTCCTGTTCAGGTTCGGCATCCACGCGAGATCTCCCTTTCCGGTCCTCATCATGGCAGTCAACGTGCTGTTCGTTCGAGGCGGCAACGCGCTGCACTCAACCAAGGTCGGGGACGTCGCGGCCTCGTCGACGAACTGTCCAGGGAGCACGGGTCGGTCGCGGCAAGAGCCGGCCATCGCCCATATCGTTGTCCCATGGCACGTACGGGAACCAAGGCAGCGGCAGCATCGACCGCTGCCTACCGACCGGATGCCACTACAGAGATGCTCACCTCGCTACGGTCGTGGTGGGCCCGACGAGCGGCACAGGCTGGGCTGTCTGATCGATGGCTTGACCCGGAATACGCCGTCACCGGATTCAAGCCGTCGTTCCACGAAGCGCCGAGTGCACCAGATCTCCACGACCGGTCCGGGCATGAGCTCGGGCAGGCGTACGTGCAGACCCTCTCCCCATCAAGCCGCGCACAACATGGCCAGCACTACACCCCTGCTGACCTGGCGGATCATTTGTGGGCTCAAACCAGGACAGCGCTGGGCTGGAGCAACGCGAACCACCGGCTGCCCGGACTACTTCGGGACCCCGCGGCCGGTTCCGGGGCGCTGCTCCTGCCACCGCTCCGTGAGCATCTACGCGCCGCCGCCGCTGATGACGCGGCACTCACGCTCGCCGCACTGCCGCAGCTGATCGAAGGTGTCGACCAGGACGGCACCGCCGCATGGGTGGGGAGCGTGATTCTTGCAGCGGAGATGCTTCCGACGCTCACGCGAGTGCCAGAGAAGAACCGACGGAGCCTGCCCGCTCTCATCCGACAAGGCGACGGTTTAAGTCACGAGCTCGCACCGGCTGCGATCGCGATCATGAACCCGCCCTACGGCCGAGTGTCACTGGACGCTGCGACCCGTGAGCAGTACTCGCACGTGCTCTACGGACATGCCAATATCTACGGACTCTTCATGGCAGAAGGAGCCCGCAATCTCACCATCGACGGTGTCCTCAGCGCCCTCGTCCCGACAAGCTTCGCCGCAGGGCTTTACCAGCACAGGCTCCGGGGCTACCTCTCGGAACAGGCACCGCTACGAAGCGTGGCGTTCGTCCTCGACCGCAGCGGATCCTTCACTGGCGTACTTCAGGAGACTTGCCTGGCGGTCTTCCAACGCCGACGGCACCGTAAGACCGCCGTGTCACGGGTCAATGGGCACATCGAGCCAGTCGCATCCATCGCCCCCCCGAAGGGCGAAGGCCCGTGGCTCATACCTCGAGATCCAGCCGACGCGGCTACCGCGGCAGCCGCCGCACAGCTGCCGCTCACACTGAGCTCCGCCGGCTATCGTGCCGCGACGGGGCCGCTGGTGTGGAACCGGCGACGCGAACACATCCACGCGCGCCCAGGCAAAGCACGACGGGTGATTTTGTGGGGCGCCGACATCGACGGGGGCGAACTGCGCTGCGCTCCCGCACGAAACTCACAACGTTACCTCGCTCTCCAAAACGACCGGGACGTTGAGGTGATGACGCTGAACGAGCCTGCCGTGCTGGTGCAGCGCACCACAGCACCGGAGCAGTCGCGGCGCCTCGTCCCGGCGGAGCTCACGTTGGAGAAATTGCTGGAGCTGGGCGGGAGCGTCGTTGTCGAGAACCACGTCAACGTCTTGCTGCCCACGATGCCGCTACCGCTGCTCTCGCGAGGCACCGTCGCGCGTGTCCTCGCCACGCAGACCCTAGACCGCGTGATGCGATGCCTCAGCGGCACGGTCGCCGTGTCAAGCTATGAACTCGCTGCGCTGCCCCTTCCTGACGCTGAGGTACTTACCTCCTGGGAAGACCTCAGTGGTGACGAGCTTGAGTCCGCTGTCGCGAAGGCCTACAGGCTCGGCTGATGACGTCGCTCCGCCCCATCATTAGCCGAGAGCTAGCCGCCGACCGGCTTCTGAAGGTCTTCCCTCGGGAAGCGTTCGATACCAACCTGTCCAGCCCGATCTCTGCCGCGGGCGTCGCCGCACTCATATACGTCGGAGCCGTCGGCCCGGGAACAGACACCGTATGGGCACGACCCTCCACTGCACTGTGGATGCAAGAAGATGTTCTCCTCCACGCTGCCACGGAAAAGCACCGAGTTGCGTGGGGTAAGGCCGCAATGCGCGGACGAGAGAAGGTCGCTGCGCTACTCGACTCATGGGGCATCACGTTCGAGCAGTGGTATGCGCAAGACTCACGCGAGTCGCTCCGCGACGACTCGTGGAATCTCCTTCGCGCCAACAACGCCATGGTGACGCGGCCAGGCGTGAAAACCACCTCATCAGCAGCCCGATGGGCTCTCGCTGACCACTTCGCGGACCTCTTCGACCCCATGCTCGAAGATGACGACCTCGACGCTGCAATCGCGACCTGGGTCGAAAATCACATGACCACCAGCGCCCGCGCTAAGGCCATGGCAGTCCGCGACCACGCCCGCGCAACCGATGCCGTCCGAGTCACGTTCCCTGACGGCTCTGTCCGACTCCTCGAACCGGGACACGCCTCGCTGATCCTCAAGGGCGTGGTCGAGGAATGGGCGCCTCGCAAATTACACACGCCTCTGGTCCTTGCAATCTCAGAACCTGGAGACAAGCAGGCTTACGTTGACGAGCAGCGCCTCCAAGCGCTTGGAGTTTCCATCTCAGTCAGCCAACTACTTCCCGATGCACTACTTTTCGATGCCGGGGCGAACGGCACGTTCTGGGTCATCGAGGCCGTCTATACAGACGGCCCCATTGACGTCGAGCGGAAAGCTCAACTCCTCGACTGGGCCGCTGCGCAAAGCATCCCAGCTCATCAGGTGGCGTTCCTCACGGCGTTCGAGAGCAGAAACGCCAGTCCGGCCAAACGTCGATTGAAGGACCTTGCCCCGGGCACATTCGCCTGGTTCCGTGATGAACCAGCGTTTGAGCTCCGGTGGGATGAGATCCAGGATGACGGGAGCAAGCTCGCCCCCGTCACTTCCCTGAAGCCAAAGACTCCCTGACTCCCTCAGTCGGAAAGCGACAGTTTTTAATACTCTCCGGCGACTGTCCAGCAGTGCAGACTGCAGCAGTCCCAAGCGAGCGCACTGGTTCCGAGATTTGGTGCTACTCGAGAGCTCTAACGGCAGACTCCTGGAGGCGGGCAATTTGTTTCGAGAAGAGACTGTCGGCCCACGGAGTATAGAACAGATATCGACCCGCGTCACTGTCGATTTTCAGCTCTACCTTTGTGGCAATTGCACTCTGTTTTACAGTCCATTCCACCATCACTGGCAGCTGCATTCCCAAACGCTCGCTCAGCACACCAAAGACTCTAAATTGCAACCTCGAACCAAAACGTCCCAGTCCAGATGTTTCAGTGATCGAGTCCGCTCGCCCACCCCGCTCCCGGACCCACTCGACCAGCCTAAACTGCACTTGCTTGACGGAATCCGAAGCGGTGATCTCGACTATCGAAGGACTAATCATTGTATTTCCCCAAAATAGCATTACCGGTGGCAAAGCCAATTCCGAATGCTCCGCCAGCAATACCTCCAGCAGCCAGGCCGATACCGCCCCCCACGAGACAACCCACTCCGAAGCCGATTGCTCCTACCAAGCATCCACCCACCGCACCGAACCCACCAGCGCCAGCGCCAGCGGCAAAGTTTCCTACCGTCGCGAAGTAACCCTCGAGATCAAACTGGCCTGTAGGATCAGACCCATTCATAGGATCGTTCGCGGCATAGGCATAGCGATTTGCGTTGCTGGGATCGAGCGGGACATCGATGGTGTCTCGTTCGATCCAGCCACCGGTGATGCTGGTCTGCCACCGGTACCCGAACTTGGTGAGGCCGTTGTCTGTGCTGCTCGAGCGGAGGCCGCTCTTGAACCCGTACGGGTTCTGCTGCCACTCCGCACTGTCACTTCCGACGCCGACGGTCTCCGTGCCGTAGGGGTCGTAGGAGACGGTGTACGCGGTCTTGCCGGTGTCCGCGATCGCGGCCGCCGGGCTCCCGGTGCCGTCGATACTCCACATACTGGTGGTGCCCTCGGCGGTCTGGAGATCCAGCGGCTGCCCGGTGGTCGGGTCGCTGATCACCGAAGCGGTTCCGGAGCCGATGAGCTCGCGTGCGGCGATCACGGGGACGCCGTTCTGGTCAGTGGTGCCATACGTGTATCCGTACTCCGCTCCCCCGTCCGTGGACTGCCAGAGCAGCCTGTTCATGTCGGCACCGGCGTACTCGTAGGTGGTCGTCTCCCCGTCCTTCACCGAGGACGTCAGCTGCTGCGCGCCGTTGTAGGTGAACGTCTGCCCGGGCGCGGAGGTGAGGTTACCGACCTTGTCGTACCCGTACCCGGTGGTGGTGATCTGCCCGACCGCGTTGTACGTCAGCGTCTGCGAACTCGTCGTGTCTCCGGATGCCTTCGCGGTGAGCCGATTCCCGGCGACGTCGTACGTGTACGCCCAGGTGGTGTTCTTCGCGCCGCTGGCCTGTGCAGCCCTGGTCAGTCTGCTGTTGGAGTCGTAGGTGTACGTCGTGGTCTGACCGGTGACGTTGTTCTTGACCCACTGGATCTTGTCGGTGTCGTTGGTGCTCGTCGTCGCGCTGCAGTCACCGCCAGCGGAGATCCCGGTGATGTAGCAGTACGAGAGGTCGACCACCGGCTTGCTGGTGTCGCTTGCCTGCCAGGCCTGCACGCGGGTGACCTTGTTCGACGCGCCGTACGTGATCGTCTGGTGCGCCTGCCAGGACGTCGGGTCCGAGTCACTGTTCGCGCCAAGCCAGGCGTCGGTGCGGCGGCCGTGGTCGTCGGTCTTGTAGACCTGCTTCGCCGTGCCACCGTCAGCGGCAGGGTAAGTGGTCTTCACGAGCACGTTCGCCGGGTCGTAGTCGTGGCTGACGGTGCCGTGCTGGTCGGTGACCTGGCTGGTGTTGCCGGCGAGGTCGTACCCGTAGGACACCTGTCCACCGCCGGCGGTGTTCACCGTCGAGGTGAGCCGGTTGCGCTGGTCGTAGCTGTTGGTGATGGTGCCTGTCGCGGACTGCTGGGTGAGCTGGTTGCCGTTGCCGTCGTAGGTGTTGGTCACCGTCGGGGTGCCGTCATCGAACGCGGTGGTCAGCATCCGGTCGTCGTTGTCGTACGTATACGTCGTGACACCGCCGTTGCCGTCGGTGTGGGTCTTCACCCGGCCGAAGTCGTCGTACGCGTACTGCTGCTCACCGACCGTGTTCGCCGGCGCCGTGATAGCTCCGAGCTGGTTGTTCGCGTTGTACGTGTACGTAGTCTTCCGATCGCCGTCGCCCGGCGCGGTCGCGCTCTTCACCGCACCCCACGCATACGGGTCAGTGCCCTTCTTGTTGTACTCGAGGGTCGCCGTCGCAGCCTCCGGCCCCGTCCCGGTTCCGGTCGAGGACTGGTTGCCGGGTCCGTCGTAGCCGTAGCTGGTCTTGTTGCCGGAGCTGTCCGTCGTCGACGAGGGCAGGTACGCCGTCGGAGCTGCGGAACCGTACGTCGCGGAGCTCGTGCTGCCGGAGGCAGACTGCGACTGCGTCAGCGACTGACCGTTGTTGCCGTCGTAAGCGTTCGTCGTGGTCGACCCGCTCGCTCCGGAGCCGACGGTCGAGCTGAGCACGCCGTTGTTGGTCGACTTGTACGACCGGGACTGCTCACGATTCGCAGCGTCGACAGCCTTCGTCACGAGGTCGTTGCCATCGAGGGTGTACGTCGTGTGCGCCGCATCCGCGACCGCCTTCGACTGGTCCGACCGCGGGTCAGCAACCTGCGTCGACGTGTCCGAGACGTACGAGAACCGAGTGACCGCGGTACCGGCCGACCCCGCCGTGGCATTCCGCTGCTCGACCTTCGTGACACGGTCCGAGGAGTCGTACGTGAACGCGGTCACGCCACCGGTGGGAGCTGTGACCGTGGTGAGGTCACCGTTCGTGTAGCCGAAGGTGGTCTTCGCACCGGTCGCGTCCGTGTACGTGGTGATGTCACCCGCGGCACTCTTCGCCCACGAGACAGAACGGCTGCTCGAGCCGCTGGTCTGCGAGAACGTCTGCGTGCTGTTCGCGTACGACGATTTCGCCGTCTTCGCGCCCGGCGTGCCGGCGGTGGACACGATCTCGGACAGTGCGTACCCGTCCGAGGTGTTGAAGCTGACCTGGTTGCCGTTGCGGTCTACAACCGAGGTCGGCTGACCGGCGAGGTTGAAGTGCGTGACCGAGTTCGTCGTCCAGCCCTTTAGCTGGTACTCCGCACCCGTCGCTGACGTGCTCACACGCTCTAGGGTCTGCTGCAGTCCGGCGGGCGTGGTGAACTTGCCCTGCCCGAGCGCCAGCGACGGCGTGAACTGCCATGCCGTGCCCGCAGCGTCCGTGTAGACCACACCGGCCGCGTTCGCTGTGAGATCGCCTGCACCGGCGAGGGCGTACTGCCACCGGTTCGCGGCCATCGTGTTCGCGTCCGCGGCACGGGTGCTGCGGGAGTTGTACGCGGCGCCGATCGTCGCGTTCTGCGTCACACCCGGCAGCGACAGCGCGCTCGTGGTGACCAGCAGGTTCCCGGTGCCGACGTCGACCGAGGCGTTGGTCTGGTCCGTGATCGGGAACGGCAGCGTGGTGGCGGACTTCCGCTGACCGGTCTGGTTCGTGTCCGACGGACCGCCGGGCAGCGAGTTGTACGCACCCTGCAGGTCGACGACGAAGTCCGTCGCCGTGGTCGATGCGTTCTTGATCCGGATCTTCCCGTTCGCCCCGACCGGCACGATCGCGGTCGTGGTGCGGATCGACCCGGTGGGTGCGTAGTTGATGGCGCTGGCGCCGGGCTCGGGCATGCCGTCACCCCACACCTTCGCGTACCCACTGTTCGTACCGGAGTGGATGGCCGTGAGGGTGATCGCCACCGCCGCGAGGCCACCTTCGACACTCGAAAGCCCGCCGCGTGCGCCGGCGATCTGCACCGCGAGTGAGCTGTTCGACGCGACCGACGAGCTCTGCCGAGTGTCGATGATGCGCCCCGTCAGCGGGGTGAACCCACCACCCGGGTTGCTCGCCATGTAGTAGCCCTGCACGTCGGCGATGACGTCGATCGTGCCGCCGCCTGCAGCAGTGTCGATCGTGACCTTGCCGTCCGAGCCGATCGGCACCTGCGCCGTCATCGTCGTGGAGATGCCCTTGGTCGACACGTAGTTGAGCACACCGGTGCTCTTCGTCCCACCCGTGGGGTACGGACGCACCCAGCCAGCACCGCCACCGGTGTTCTGCACGATGACCCCGAGCGCGACCGCAGCCGCGTTCGCCGGGATCCCGTTGGCGCCGCCGACCTGGAAGGTGATGCTGTCCCCACCGGAGAGCGTGCCCTTACGGACGCCGGTCCCGTTGACGGTGTTCGCGATACGGGTGCCCGACATCGGAACAAAGCCACCCGCGCCGACACCGTTCTGCGTGCTCGTGTAGTACCCGGTGACATTGACCGACACGTTCGACTGGTCGGTGCCGGTGCGGATGCGGATCGACCCGTCATCACCCACCGCCAGCAGTGCCGTGTTCGAGGTGTTCCCACCGACACCGGCACCGTAGATCATCAGCAGCGTGTCGGGGTCGGACGCGTTCGGACGACCGACGAGCTGCCCCTGAGCACTCGCGCTCGCGACCGTGACCAGCACGCTCACCGCGCCGATGCCCGACGTCGGGAGACCGTCAACACCGTTGACCTTGACGGTCTTGAACACCCCGGCCGTCGTCCCACCCTTGAAGACCTCGGCATTGTCCGCCATCGGCACATACTGACCGCCGGTTCCCGTCACCTCCGCCCGGGCAGGAGCAGGAGCGCTGACGACCGCGAGCAGCGACCCCAACAGAGCCACGACGGCGACGAGCGCGAGGAGCACCCATCGAGAACGAGCAGCAGACAACGACGACGTCGCGAACACGCGGAAGAACCCCTCGGACGGCTGCTACGAGTGCAGCAGTCCCCATGACCGCGCTGTGTATCCACCCAGGACGCTACGGAGTAGTACTCACCAACGCACCCCCACATGTGGGGGTCGAAGCCAGCCCAGCGCACCCACTAGAAGCGCGCGTTGTCAGCTCGTGCGCCTAAACAGATAGCCGCGGTTCCGCTCTCGCAACTCGTCCGGAAGCCGATCCTTGGGTTCAGCTGGTCGTTGCAACACCACCGTGAATCGGAGTGTTGCAGATGGGACCGAGGCTGGAGCACCGTGCCCGGGAGGCGCGGTTCTGGGAGCTACTCGGACGGGGCATGAGCAGGCCTGCTGCTTGCGATGCTGTCGGCGTGCATCCGCGTCAGGGCTACCGATGGTTCAAGGCC
>NZ_CAJCKG010000015.1:0-72578 GCF_903970945.1 Curtobacterium sp. ME26 | reverse complement strand
GGCGAGTACCGGGACGCTTGTGGCCTACACTGTGCTAGTCCTACCGCGGGGTCGCCGCGGTGCGCCGAGAGGGTCTTCTTGACCGAGTCGATGTTCGGGATGCCCTCCCCGCCCTGCGTCGCGCCGGACGAGCCGTCCGCGGCCATCGTGAAGTGCGTGCGGGGCGTGAGAGCGGTGTCGTGCCCGTGGTCGTCCCCGGGCGGACCCCAGCCGTGTGCGGCGGCGGGGCCGGCGCCGACGAGCGTCGTCGTGAGCAGGACGGCCGCGCTCGTGGCGACGGCGGTGAGGACTGATCGGCGCATGGAGACGGGATCACCTTCGAGTCGGGGAACGCCCCCGGTCGGGGGACACGAGCACGCTAACTGGCCGTGCGCCGAGCGGTCCATGTGGGTCTGCACAGGAAGCGAGTACTGCCCGGGAAGCGGTCCCGCGGACGGCGCGGGACCGACCGCTGGTAGACATGGGCCATGACGGTTCGCTGGGGAGTCATCGGCACGGGCGGCATCGCACGCTCCTTCGTGGTGGACTGCTCCGCCGCGGGGATCGAGTTCGTCGCGGTGGGCAGCCGCACGCGTGCGAGCGCCGAGGCCTTCGCCGCCGAGCACGGCATCGCCCGCGCCCACGGTTCCTACGAGGACCTGGTGGCCGACGAGGGGGTCGACGCGGTCTACGTCGCCACGCCCCACTCGCGGCACGCCGAGGACGCCCTCCTCGCGATCGCCGCGGGCAAGCACGTGCTCGTCGAGAAGGCGTTCACGATCACCGCAGCCGAGGCCCGCCGGGTCGTCGACGCGGCGCGTCGCGCCGACGTCGCCGTCATGGAGGCGATGTGGACCCGGTTCCTCCCGCAGATGCGGATGATCCGCGAGCTGATCGCCGAGGGGAGGATCGGCCGACCGCGATTCGTCGAGGCGACGCACCACCAGGCCCTGCCGAGCGACCCCCACCACCGCCTCAACGACCCCGCGCTGGGCGGCGGCGCGATGCTCGACCTCGGCGTCTACCCGATCTCGTTCGCGGTCGACGTCCTCGGGGTCCCGACGGCCGTGACCGCCGCGGGCACGCTGAGCGACCAGGGCGTCGACACGCAGGTGGGTCTCGTGCTCACCCACGAGGGCGGCGCGCAGTCGACGGTGCACTTCGCCCTCGACCTCCGCAGCCCGAACACCGCCTCGGTGATCGGCGAGGACGGCCGCATCGACATCGACGACACCTGGTACACCCCGACGACCTGGCGACTGCGGGACCGGGACGGCGCGGTCGTCGAGGAGTACGACTCCCGCGAGCAGCTCGCCGGGTACGCGCACGAGGCCCGCGCGTTCGAGGAGATGATCACCTCGGGCACGCACGAGGGCGGCCCGATGGACCCCGAGGAGACGGTGGCCGTCATGGCGGTGATGGACGAGGCCCGACGCCAGGTCGGCGTCCGCTACGCGGCCGACGACGAGGACGGTCCGGCTCCCGCCTCCGTCGCCTGACCCCCGGTCGCGGATCCCGGTCTGGAGGCCCGTGGCCGGGTTCCGTAGGATCGTTCGCGATGTCCGACCAGCAGCCCTCGTCGAAGTCCCTCCCGACGCGCCTCCGCGACGCGGCCGCCGCCGTGCGCCGTTCGGCGGCCCGACGTCCCGTGCCGTGGATCGCGGGCGGCCTGGCCGGCGTCCTGGTGCTCGGCTCCGGCGGGGCCGTCGCGGTCGCCGCCGCGACCATGCCGTCGCGCCCGTCCGCGGCGCCGACCGTCGACGCGAGCGCGTCCTCCGCCCCGGCGACGCCGCGTGCGTCGCGGACACCGAGCGCGACGCCGACCCCGGACGCCCGGGCCGTCCCCGCCGACCCCGCGGGTCCGTCGGCACTCCGCACGTGCACGATCGACTCCGCCGCGTCCGCCGCGGGTCTCGGCGACTTCGAGGGCTTCGTGATGGACGCGGCGACCGGCGAGACACTGTTCTCGAGGAAGGGCACGGAGGCCGCCCAGACCGGCAGCGTCATGAAGACGCTCACGAGCGCCACCGCGCTGGCCGTGCTGGGCGGTGACCACCGCATCCCGACCACCGTGACGAAGGAGGCGGACGGCACGATCGCCCTGGTCGGGCACGGCGACGCGACGCTGTCGGCCGGCAACGGCACCGTCTACCCGGGCGCCCCGGCCCTGGCGCAGCTCGCCCAGCAGGTGAAGGCGGCGCTCGGCGACGCCCCCGTCACGACGATCGTCGCGGACGACAGCTACTGGGACGACGCCGACGCGTGGGACCCGACCTGGCCGGAGACCGAGCGGACGATCGGCTACCAGCCGCGGGTCACCGCGCTGATGGTCGACGGCGACCGTGCGAACCCCGCCGCGGCCACGTCGCCGCGCTCCACCGACCCGGTCGGCCGCGCCGGTGCGGCGTTCCGGACCGCGCTGGCGGCCGCCGGGGTCGTCGGTGCCGGGAACGCGCAGGTCGTCCACCGTGCGACGACGAGCTCGGACACGATCGCGTCGGTGTCGTCGCAGCCCGTCTCGACGCTGATCGGGCAGATGATCCCGAACTCCGACAACACCCTCGCGGAGATGCTCGCCCGGGTCTCGTCGCGGGAGTCCGGCGCGGGCGGTTCCGCTGCGTCCCTGACCGGGGTGTACCAGAAGGCCCTGGCGGGCTACGGGCTCGACCCGGCCGGCATCGTGATCCGGGACGGCTCGGGGGAGAGCGCGTCGAACGCGGTGTCGCCGGCGTTCGTAGCCCACCTCATGGTGCAGGTCGCCGCGGGCGCGAAGGGCCTCGGGGTGCTCGCCGAGTCGCTGCCGGTCGCGGGGGTGTCCGGCACGCTGTCGAGCCGCTTCACGGGCGCGAACGCGGTCGCCCGCGGCAAGGTGCACGCGAAGACGGGCTGGATCGACAGCGCGAACACGCTGGGCGGGTACATCGACGCCGCGGACGGCACCCGGCTGACCTTCGCCTTCTACGCCATCGGTTCGTCGCGAGCGGCCGCCCTGCCGGCGCTCGACGCCGTGACCGCGGCGACGTACTCCTGCGGCGGCAGCCTGACCTCGTCCTGAGCCTCACCGCGCCCGGAGGCTCGGGGTGCAGGATGGGGACATGGCCAGGGCACTGCTCGTCGTCGACGTCCAGAACGACTTCACGGAGGGCGGTGCACTCGGTGTCGACGGGGGCGCTGCCGTCGCGGAGCGCATCACCGTCTACCTCCGCCGCCACGCCGACGAGTACGACCTGATCGTCGCCTCGCGGGACTGGCACCACGGGGACGACGACAACGGCGGACACTTCGCCGGCCCCGAGGGACCCGACTACGTCGACACGTGGCCGGTGCACTGCGTCGGCGGCACGCCCGGGGCGGACTACCACCCCGACCTCGACACGAGCGTCGTCGACGTCCACGTGTTCAAGGGCCGTGGGCGTCCCGACTACTCGGCGTTCCAGGCGTCCACGGAGGACGGCACGACCCTGCCGGACCTGCTCGCGGACCGACGCGTGACCACGGTCGACGTCGTCGGGATCGCCACGGACCACTGCGTCCGGGCGTCGGCGCTCGACGCGCGTGCGGCCGGCTTCGACGTCGCCGTGTACGAGGACCTCGTCGCGGGCGTCGATCCCGAGCGGAGCGCGCGTGCCCTGGCCGAGATCAGCGCGGCCGGCGGACACGTCGACCGCAGCGACACGGACGAGGGGCTCGCGAGCCCCGGAGGAGCAGTACTGTGACCAGCACCACCAGCACCACCAGCACCACCAGCACCACCACGACCGTCCGCGACGAGCACGTCTCGGTCGCCGACGTCCCCACCGGCCTGTACATCGGCGGCTCGTGGCGCCCCGCGAGCGGTGGCGCGACCTTCCCCGTCCGCGACCCGAGCACCGGCGCGGTGCTCGCCGAGGTCGCCGACGCGACGCCCGAGGACGGCATCGCCGCCCTCGACGCCGCCGTGGCCGCGCAGGAGGGCTGGGCCTCGACCGCGCCGCGGACGCGCTCGGACGTCCTGCGCCGTGCCTTCGACCTGGTCCACGAGCACGAGGACGACCTCGCCGCCCTGATGACGCTCGAGATGGGCAAGCCGCTCGCGGAGTCGAGGGGCGAGGTCGTGTACGGCGGGGAGTTCCTCCGGTGGTTCTCCGAGGAGGCCGTCCGCATCCACGGCGACTACCGCACGAACCCCGAGGGGACGGGCCGCGGCATCGTCCTCCGTCGTCCGGTCGGACCGGTCTACGCGATCACGCCGTGGAACTTCCCGCTCGCGATGGCCACCCGGAAGATCGGGCCCGCGCTCGCCGCCGGCTGCACGGTCGTGCTGAAGCCCGCCGACCTGACCCCCCTGACGACGCTCTTCCTGGTCGAGCTGTTCCGGCGGGCGGGTCTGCCGGACGGCGTGCTCAACGTGGTGCCGTCGCGCGACGCGAAGGCACTGTCCGAGCCGATCATCGCCGACCGCCGGCTCCGCAAGCTCACCTTCACGGGGTCGACCCCGGTCGGGTCGGCCCTCCTCAAGCAGGCGGCCGACAACGTGCTGAAGACGAGCATGGAGCTCGGCGGCAACGCCCCGCTGCTCGTGTTCGACGACGCCGACCTCGACGAGGCGGTCGCCGCCGCGATGCAGGCGAAGTTCCGCAACGTGGGCGAGGCCTGCACGGCCGCGAACCGCTTCTTCGTGCAGGAGGGCATCGCCGACGCGTTCACCGCGGCCCTCACCGCGAAGGTCGAGGAGCTCCGGGTCGGCCGGGGTACCGAGGACGGCACGACGCTCGGCCCGCTCATCGACGACCGTGCGGTGGACAAGGCCGCGGGGCTCGTCGACGACGCGGTGGAGCGGGGCGCGACCCTCGTGACCGGTGGGCAGCGCGTCGACCGCCCGGGCACGTTCTACGCGCCGACCGTGCTCGACGAGGTGCAGCCCGGGTCGGACATCCTCACCACGGAGATCTTCGGACCGGTCGTGTCGATCACGCGCTTCACGACCGAGGAGGAGGGCATCCGGCTCGCGAACGACACCGAGTACGGGCTCGTCGCCTACGCCTTCACGACGGACTTCCGGCGGGGCCAGCGGCTCGCCGAACGCCTCGAGACGGGCATGCTCGGCCTGAACACGGGCGTCGTGTCGAACGCCGCGTTCCCGTTCGGCGGCGTGAAGTCGTCGGGCCTCGGTCGCGAGGGCTCGCACGAGGGCATCGAGGAGTACCTGGAGTCGGTCTACGTCCTGACCCCGGACCCCTTCGCCGCCTGACCCGCAGGGCCGGGGTCAGACGAGCAGCTGGTGCTTCGCGAGGTCCCGGTAGAGCGGGGTCGACTGCACGAGCTCGGAGTGCGTGCCCGTGCCGACGACCCGGCCGTGCTCGAGCACGACGATGACGTCCGAGTCCACGACGGTGGACAGCCGGTGCGCGATGACGAGCAGGGTGCGGTCCTCGGCGACGGCGTCGATCGCGAGCCGCATCTTCTGCTCGTTCACGCCGTCGAGGGACGACGTCGACTCGTCGAGCAGCAGGATCGGGGGAGCGGCCAGCAGCGCGCGGGCGATCGCGAGTCGCTGCCGCTCACCACCGGACAGCATGACGCCGTCCTCGCCGACCTGCGCGTCGAGGCCCCGGGGGTCGCGGTGCAGCACCTCGCCGAGGTTGACCGCCTCCAGCACGCGGACGCAGTCCTCCTCGGAGGCGTCGGGCGAGCCGAGGAGCAGGTTCGCCCGGATCGTGCCCGCGAGCACCGGAGCGTCCTGCTCGACGTACCCGATCTGTGCGCGGAGCTCGGCGCGGTCGAGCCCGCGGACGTCGACACCGCCGAGCCGGATGACCCCGTCGGTCGGGTCGTAGAACCGCTCGATCAGGGCGAGGGTCGTCGACTTCCCGGCGCCCGACGGGCCGACCAGCGCGACGCGCGCGCCGCGCGGAACCCGGAACGACACGTCGTCCAGCACCACGTCGCCGGCGGCGGGTGCGTCGTCGACGGCACCCGGGCCTCCCGACCGGCCCGTCGCGCCGTCCGCGCCCGTCGCGCCGTCCGCACCCGACGCGTCGGCCGCACGCGCGTACCGGAACGTGACGTGCTCGAACGCGATCGCGTCGTCGGTCTCGATCGCTGCGGCGACCCGGACCGCGGCGTCGTCCTGGTCCTCGGTCGGCAGGTGCAGGACCTCCTCGATGCGGCCGAGCGCCCCGAGGGCCTGCGCGACGGCGACGACCGCGCCGAGGGCCTGGCCGAGCGGCATGACCATCATGAAGAGCAGCAGGATGAAGGTGATGAGGGTGGCGATCGTGATGGTGCCCGCGGCGACCTGCGCCCCGCCGACGCCGAGGACGGCGATGAACGCGACCTGCAGGACGATGCTCGCGACCGGGACGACGAACGCCGACATCCGGGCGATGTCGAGACCGCGGCGGTAGGCCTCGGTGGCGTGGCCGTCGACCTCGCGGACCTCGCGCTCGGTGGCACCGGCGGCGCGGATCGTGCGGACGGCGCCGATGCCGCGTTCGACCGCGGCGGTGAGGTCACCGACCTTCTCCTGCGCGCGCTTCGACGCCACGCGGATGCGCCGGCTGAGCCCGCCGACGACGACGATCGCGACGAGCACGATGACGACCGTGATGCCGAGGAGCAGCGGGTCGATGACCGCCATCGCGATGACGGCGCCGACGAACGTCAGTGCGCCGCCGATCGACTCGATGAGCCCCTGCGTCAGCACGGCCCGGAGGAGGGTGGTGTCGCTGCCGACCCGGGACACCAGGTCGCCGGTACGCCGGGTGTCGAACTCGGAGATCGGCAGGTTGAGGATGCGCGCGATGAGCTTGCGGCGGGTGGAGAGCACCACGCCCTCGCCGGCGCGCTGGAGCAGGAAGTGCTGGACGCCGTTCAGGACGCCCGACACGAGGACGAGCGCGACGAGCACCCAGACCAGGACCGAGAGCGTGTCACCACGCTGCACGGCGGTGACGACCTGGTTGACGAGCAGCGGCTGCGCGAGCGAGGCGCCGGCTCCGAGGACGCTCAGCACGATGATGACGACCATCGCGGGCTTGTTCTCGAACAGGTAGGTCAGCAGTCGTCCGAAGCTCGCGCGGGGGCCGTCGGACTGCTTGCGTCGTACGAAGGGGAGGCTCATCGTTCCTGGTTCCTGCCGCCCGTGCGGGGTGTGCTGGCGGCCGTCGTCCAGTCTCCCACCGTCACGTGGGTGCGTGCTGCGCCGTCCGTGGTGCTGGGGACGACGGAACGGGAGGCGCGGTACCAGCCGGCACCGCGCCTCCCGTCCGGCGGGTGGTCGCCTGGGCGACCCGTCAGGCGCGCACGTCCGTGGCTGCGGTTGCGTCTGCGTCTGCGTCCGCGAGCCCGCGGCTCTTCGTCTCGCGCACGAACAGCAGGGCGACGAGCGTCACGACCGCGGCGATCGTCAGGTACAGGCCGACGAGGAAGATGTTCCCGTCCGGCCGCCAGAGCGCCAGGGCGATCGTGGGCGCGAGCGACGCCCCGAGGATCGACGCGACGTTGTAGGCGATCGCCGAGCCGGTGTAGCGGACGTTCGTCGGGAAGAGCTCCGGCAACAGCGCCCCCATCGGGCCGAAGGTCAGGCCCATGAGCGACAGCCCGACGACGAGGAACGTGACCACCGTGATGGGTCCGGTCGACGCGGCGAACCACAGCTGGAACGTCAGGCCGAACAGGGCGATGCCGATCGTCGTGGGGATGAGCGTGCGGCGACGGCCGTACTTGTCCGCCAGCCAGCCCGCGATCGGCGTGAAGATGCCGAAGAACACGACGCCGATCATGAGCAGCGTGAGGAACTCGCCGCGGCTGTAGCCGAGGCCGATCTTCGGCACGAGCGGTCCCGCCTCGGCACCGGTGGTGCCGTAGTTCAGCGTGAAGGTCGTCATGAAGTAGAAGAGGACGTACGTGGCGACCATGCCGAAGGTGCCGACGATGACGGCCTTCCACGAGGTCCGGAACACCCGGCCGAGCGGGAGCTTCGCGACGCTGCCGGTCTCCTGCACGCCGCGGAAGACGGTCGACTCGACGAGCTTGAACCGGACGTAGAGCCCGACGACGACGAGCACCGCGGAGAGCAGGAACGGGATGCGCCAGCCCCACGCCTGGAAGTCGGCGTTCGGGGTGCCGTCCGCGCCGGCGGGCATCGCGGCGTTGATCGCGATGAACAGGCCGTTGGCGAGCAGGAAGCCGATCGGGGCGCCGAGCTGCGGCATCGACCCGAACACGCCGCGCTTGCCCTTCGGCGCGTTCTCCGTCGCGAGCAGTGCGGCCCCGGACCACTCGCCGCCGAGTCCGACGCCCTGGGCGAAGCGCATCACGGCGAGCAGGACGGGTGCCCAGATGCCGATGGTGTCGAAGGTCGGCAGGCAGCCGATGAGGAAGGTCGCGGTCCCCATGACGAGGAGCGACGCGACGAGGGTGGCCTTGCGGCCGACGCGGTCGCCGAAGTGGCCGAACAGGATCGACCCCACCGGGCGGGCGAAGAAGGCGAGCGCGAAGGTCACGAAGGACGACAGCTGCGAGGCCGTCGGGTCCTCGTTCGGGAAGAACAGCGCGGGGAAGACCAGGACGGCGGCGGTCGCGTAGACGTAGAAGTCGTAGAACTCGATCGAGGTGCCGACCAGGCTCGCGATGACGACGCGGGACCGGGGGTTCTCGGCCGGCGCGGGGGCCGGGGTGGGGGCGGACGTGGGTGCCGGTGCGGCGGACATGGTGCGGGGGACTCCGAGGGGAGCGCTCTCTCGAGCGCGGCGGTGGCTGCCGAAGCTGCGGACACCGACCGGTCCGCGCGGGGTGGCGCGTCTCTCGGTCGGGTGCGTTCGGTGGGTGGTCCCGCTCGTGACGGAGCACCCAGCGTACGACAGATGTCGTCCACCTGCGAATCCACCGAGGGTCCCCGGTGCGTGCCCTGCGCTCAGCTGGTGGTGTCGGCCTCGAGGTGCGGGGGCAGCTGGTGGCCCATGCGGTCACGCTTCGTGTCCAGGTACCCGGCGTTCTGCGCGGAGATCCCGACGACGAGCGGCACGAGCGCGGACACGGTGATGCCGTGCTCCTCGAGCTGGCGGCGCTTCTCCGGGTTGTTCGACAGCAGTCGGACGCGCGTGATGCCGAGGTCGGCGAGGATCCCGGCGGCTCCGCCGTACTCGCGGGAGTCCGCCGGCAGCCCGAGCGCGAGGTTCGCGTCGAGGGTGTCGAGCCCGTCCTCCTGCAGGCGGTACGCCTTGAGCTTGTTGATGAGCCCGATGCCGCGGCCCTCCTGACCACGCAGGTACACCACGACACCGCCCTCGGCGGCGATCGTGTCGAGCGCGGCATCGAGCTGCGGGCCGCACTCGCACTTCAGGGATCCGAACGCCTCGCCGGTCAGGCACTCCGAGTGCACGCGGACCAGGGCGTCGTCGCCCGGTGCCGACCCGTCGGGCGCGGGAGCGATGATCGCGACGTGCTCGGCGCTCGTCACGAGGTCGCGGTAGGCGCGCATCTCGAACGTCCCGTGCGTCGTCGGGACGTTGGTCGCGACCTCGAAGTGCACCGGGCTGCCCGGGGTGGGGGAGGTGAGGGCGTCGGTCATGCGGTGCTCCGGTCGTTCTGTGCCTGGTCTGCTGTCGTCGCCGCTCCGGTGGGCGCGGTCCCCTCCGCCGGCCGGCCGGTGCCGGTCCGGGGGCGGTGGGGACGAGCGCGGACCAGGAGGTCGGGGCCCAGGCTGGTGGTGGACGTCACGTCCAACTGGCGGCGGTCGCCGATGCTTCCCACCCCGACGTCGCCGATCGCGACCCGGGGGCCGCCGAGCAGGACCGGGGCGAGGTAGACGAGCACCTCGTCGACCAGGCCGTCCGCGATGAGCGCCGAGGCGACCGTCGGACCGCCCTCGACGAACACCGAGTGGACGCCGTGGTCGCGCAGGGTGCGGAGCGCGTCCGCGAGGTCGTGCCCCGGGAGCGCGAGCAGGCCGCGCGGGTGCCGTCGGACGGCGGCGGTGTCGGGCACCGCGCGGTCGCCGACCACGACGGGGAGGGGCTGGTCGGCGAGGAGCTCGCCCGCGTCGCCGCGCGCCGTCAGGCTCGGGTCGTCGGCGAGCACCGTCCCGGTGCCGACGAGGATCGCGTCGTGCGCGGCCCGCTGCTCGTGGACGTGCTGCCGTGCGGCCGCCCCGGTGATCCAGCGACTCGTGCCGTCGGCCGCGGCGACGCGTCCGTCCAGGCTCGACGCCCACTTCACGGTCACCCACGGGCGTCCGGTGCGGACGGAGAGGAGCCAGCGCTCGAGGAAGGCCTCGGCCTCGTCGGCGAGCAGGCCGGACACGACGTCGACCCCGGCCGCGCGCAACCGGTCGGCCCCGCCGTGCGCGTGCTCGCCCGGGTCGTCGACCGCGTAGACGACCCGTCCGACGCCGGCCTCGATCAGGGCCAGGGCGCACGGTCCGGTGCGGCCGACGTGGTTGCAGGGCTCGAGGGTGACCACCGCGGTGGCACCGCGGAGCTGCTCGGCGGGCACCTCGGCCATCGCGGCGACCTCGGCGTGCGGGGTGCCGGCGCCCCGGTGCCAGCCCTCGCCCAGGACGTCGCCGGCGGGGGAGAGGATCACCGCGCCGACCCGGGCGTGGTCGCCGACGGCCGGCCCGAGCGCGGCGAGCTCGAGCGCGCGGCGCATCGCTCGGCCCTCTGCGGGACGGACCGACGGATCGGGGTTCGTGGTCACGCTCCGACACTACCGACCGGCCGTCGGTGACCCGTCACCCGGTGGTCCCCTGTCAGCGAACGCCGGCGCGTGTCAGCGACCGCCCCGGTGCACGCCCGCGTGCTCCGGTCCGTCGGTGCCGTCCGGGAACGACGCAGCCGGCCAGGGCAGGTCCGACGCCGGTGCACCGTCGGCGCGACGCAGCCCCGTCCACGCCACCGTCGGTCCGCCGTCACGGGCGGGGATGCGGGCGGTCCCGGTGCCGGTGAAGGAGAACCCCGCCGAGCGGGCGACCGACGCCGACCCGACGTTGCCCTCGTAGCACTCCCAGTACACGTCCGGGGCGCCGCGGTCGAACGCCCACGCGACCACGAGTTCGACGGCCTCGTGCATGATCCCGGCACCCCGGGCGGCGGGCGCGAGCCAGAAGCCGAGGTCACGGTGCTCGGTGCGGAAGGAGACCACGCCGACGAGCCAGTCCGAGCCGACCCGCCGGATGCCCCACGTGTACTCGCGGTCGGAGGCCCAGCCGGGGCCGACCAGCGCGTCCACGAAGGTCTGCGCCTCGCGCTCGGTGTACGGCGTCGGGACGGTCGTCCACCGCACCACGGCCGGGTCCTGGCACCCCTCGGTGATCGCAGCCGTGTCGGCCCGGGTGGGCACCGTCAGGCGCACCCGGTCCGACGACAGCGTCACGGGGAGCATCGTCAGGCGCGGCGGCGCGGCACGAAGCCGATTCGGTCGTACACGCGGGCGAGGGTGGCCTGCGCGATCGCCTCGGCACGGTCCGCACCGACGGCGAGCAGCCGGTCCAGCTCGGCCGGGTCGTCGAGCAGCTCCAGCGTGCGGGCGCGCACCGGCTCGAGCTCGGCGACGACGGCGTCCGCCACCGCACCCTTGAGGTCGCCGTAGCCCTTGCCCACGAACTGCTCCTCGAGCGACGCGACCGGGGTCCGGGTGAACGCTGACAGGATCGCGAGCAGGTTGGTCACCCCGGGCTTGGCCTGGCGGTCGGCCCGGATCTCGCGCTCGGTGTCGGTGACGGCCGACCGGATCTTCTTCGCGGTGCGCTTCGGGTCGTCGAGCAGGCGGATCAGCCCGTTGTCCGACGCCGCGGACTTGCTCATCTTGCTCGTCGGGTCCTGCAGGTCGTAGATCCGGGCGGTCTCGGTGCCGATCTGTGCCTTCGGGACGACGAAGGTGTCGCCGAAGCGCGAGTTGAACCGGGTGGCGAGGTCGCGCGTCAGCTCGACGTGCTGGCGCTGGTCGTCACCGACCGGCACGACCGCCGTGTCGTACAGCAGGATGTCCGCCGCCATCAGGATCGGGTAGGTGAACAGGCCGACCGAGGCCGCCTCGGCGCCCTGGCGTGCCGACTTGTCCTTGAACTGGGTCATCCGGCTGGCCTCGCCGAAGCCCGTCAGGGTGTTGAGCACCCATGCGAGCTCGGCGTGCGCCGGCACGTGGGACTGCACGAACAGGGTCGACTTGGTCGGATCGATGCCGGACGCGATGTACTGCGCCGCGGTCGCCCGCGTGCTCGCCCGGAGCTCCGTGGGGTCCTGCGGCGACGTGATCGCGTGCATGTCGACCACGCAGTAGATGGCGTCGTGGTCGTCCTGCAGGTCGCGCCACTGCATGAGCGCCCCGACGTAGTTGCCGAGGTGGAGGGACCCGGCCGAGGGCTGGATGCCGGAGAAGATGCGCGTCGTGGTCATGGTGCTGTTCCTGTACTGCGAGAGCGGAGGGGGAGCGGGTCAGAGCTCGTAGTCGACGACCACGGGAGCGTGGTCGGACCATCGCTGGTCGTACGCCGCGGCGCGGTCGACCGTGTACTGCGTGACCTTCGCGGCGAGGTCGGGCGTGGCCACCTGGTAGTCGATGCGCCAACCGCTGTCGTTGTCGAACGCCTGGCCGCGCCACGACCACCACGTGTAGGGCCCGTCGACGTCACCGGCCTGGTCGCGTCCGACGTCCACCCAGCCGAGGCCCGGGCCGGTCGAGCCGTCCGCGCCCTCGACGGGTTCGCCCTCGGTCCCGAAGAACCGCGAGAAGTAGGCACGTTCGCGCGGGAGGAACCCGGCGCGCTTGACGTTGCCCTTCCAGTTCTTGATGTCCCGCTGGTCGTGCCCGACGTTGAGGTCGCCGACGACGACCGCGAGCGGGTTGTGCGCGCGCAGCGCCGGCAGCCGCTCGGTCATCGCGTCGAGGAACTTCCACTTCTCGTCCTGCTTCGGGGTGTCGACCTCGCCCGAGTGCACGTAGCAGGACACGACCGTGACGGTGGTGCCGTCGAGCTCGTAGTCGGCCTCGATCCAGCGCCCGGCGGAGTCGAAGTCCGTCGGACCCAGTTCGACGCGGTGGATGTGCGCACGGTGGCGGGAGGCGATCGCGACACCCGCGCGGCCCTTCGCCGTGGCGGGGTCGTGCACGATGTCCCACTCGTCGCCGAGGAGCCCGGCCAGGTCGTCGCTCGATGCGCGGACCTCCTGCAGGGCCAGCACGTCGACCTCGCGCGTGTCGAGCCAGTCGCCCATGCCCTTCCGGAACGCGGCGCGGACGCCGTTCACGTTGACGGATGCGAGGCGCAGGCGTGTCATGCGCAACACCCTACCGGCGGGTCGTGACACCCCTCGTGCGCGGGCTTGTCCCGCGCGGGCGGGCGCGCCACGATGAGCGGCGTGACCGATGCCGTCGACCCGTCGTCCGGGCGCCACGAGCAGGTCGACCGTGCCCTCGTCGCTGCGTCCGAGCTCCTTCGGTACGGCTGGCCGGAGGACGCCGTCGAACCGCTCACGGGCGCCCTCGCCCTGCACGGCGACGACGCCGAGGTCCTGCGCGTCCTCGCCGTGGTCTTCTGGTGGACCGAGGACCTCGATGCCGCGCGGACCGCCGTGCGCCGGGCGATCGCCACGGACCCTGACGACGTCGAGTCCTTCCGACTCGCGGCGCACCTGGCCGAGGCGGCCGGCGACGTCCCCGAGGCGCGCGCGGCCTGGTCGGCGGCGGTCGCGCTCCGTCCGGACGACGGCGACCTGGCGGCGGCCCGGCTCGTCCTGGACCTCCGCACCGGGACCGTCGACCGTGAGACCTACGCGACGGCGACCCGTGCGGCAGCGGCGCACCCCCGGCACGCCGAGGTGAACCTCGCCCTCGCGTGGCTGGCGGACCGGGAGGGCTACCCCGGCACGGCGGAACGTGCGCTGGTCGCCGCGGTCGCGGCGACGCCCGCCGACCCGTGGTCGCGATGGCAGCTCCTGCGTGCCCGGGAGCGGCGGGGCAGCACGATCGCGGTGCTCGCCGACGCGGCGCTCGTGCTCGCCGAGCACCCGGACGCGGTCGGCCCGCTCGGTGCCTTCCGACGGGCTGCGGTCCGGATGGCCTCGTTCGGCACGGCGCTCGTCCTGGTCGGCCTCGTGCTCGCCGCCACCGGCGGGGCGCTCGGTGACACGGCGCTGCACGCGCCCGTCGCGGCGGCGCTGTGGTGCGTGGCGGTGATGATCGGCATCGTCGCGACCGAGGTGGCGGTGCTCCGGCGCCTCGGCCGGTCGTTGCGGACCGGGTGGCCGCCGTTCGTCCGGCTCGTCCGGACGCGCGCCGGCGGGGTCGTGGTCCTGCCGGTGCTGCAGGCGGTCACGCTGGTGGCCGGCGGGCTCCTGCTCGTGCTCGCGGCAAGCGGTGCGCCGGGCGCGGCCGACGGCTGGGTCGCGGCCGTCGGTGGTGCCGGCCTGGTCGGCGCCCTCGGGGTCGGCGGCTTCCTGGACCGCTGGTACGCGTAGCCGGGGACCGGTCCCCGGCTCCGCGGACGTGGCGACCCGACGACGGACGGGAGGCGCGGTGCCCGCTGGCACCGCGCCTCCCGTCCGTCAGGTGGTCGCGTCGCGCGACCGGTCTGCTCAGGCCGCGTCGTGGTCCGTCTGCAGGAACTCGACCAGGCTGTCCGCGGTCGCGTCGGCGTCGTCGCCGGTCACCGTGAGGGTGACCTCGTCGCCGTTCTCGATGCCGAGACCGAGGAGGGCGAGGATGCTGCCCGCGTTGCCGGTCTTGTCGCCCTTGGCGATCGTCACCTGGTGGCCGGACGCGGTGACGGTCTGCACGAAGAGGGACGCGGGGCGGGCGTGCAGGCCGGACGCGCTGGCGACGGTGACGGTGCGGGTGGCTTCGGACATGCGTTGACTCCTGTCGACGGGTGGTTCGCTCATGCTAGCGAGCGCGGGGTGGGCGGTTCCGGGGGGCTGTCCGGGCGGGACGGACCGTGGTCCGGTCAGTCGCGGCCGGGCCAGAGGACCTCGGTGCCGGCGGCCTCGACCTCGCGCACGAGGTCGGCGTTCACGCCGGGGTCGGTGATGATCGTGTCGATCGCGGCGAGCGGGGCGACGCGGCCGAACTCCTCGCGACCGAACTTGGTGTGGTCGGCGAGCAGGATGCTGCGACGGGCGGACTTGATCATCGCGCTCTTGACGGCCGCCTCGGCCATGTTGTGCGTGGTCAGTCCGCGCTCGGGGGTGATCCCGTTGATGCTGATGAACGCCACGTCCACGCTGACCATCCCGATCAGCTGGTGGGTCCAGGTGCCGACGCCGGCGAGCGAGTCGCTGCGGATGTTGCCGCCGAGCAGGTGCAGGTCGATGCCGGACCGGTTCGCGACCGCCATGGCCACGGGCAGCGAGTGCGTGACGACCGTCAGGCCGCGGTCGGTGGGCAGCATCTCGGCCAGGCAGATCGTCGAGGTGCCGGCGTCGATCATGACCGAGCCGTTCTCCGGCAGCTCGGCGAGGGCCGCCTCGGCGATCACCATCTTCTCGGCCTGGTTGATGCCGCCGCGGTCGCCGACGCCCGGGTGGAGCGTGATCCGTTCGACCGGGATCGCGCCGCCGTGGGCGCGCCGGACCAGCCCGCGCCGCTCGAGGCTCGTGAGGTCGCGTCGGATCGTCTCAGGGGTGACCTCGAGCAGCTCGGCGAGGTCCTTCACGTCGACGCGCCCCTGCGAGCGGGCGCGCTCGACGATGCGCTGGTGGCGCTCTGGTGCGTACATCGGACCTCGTCGTCTCGCGGTCGGGGTGGAACGGTCGGGCTGCTCGCTCGGGGCTGCTCGGGCGGGCCGGAACGGACCGGCTCGGACACGATCTCGGCGGAGCGTGCCCGTTTGGTTCGTCCGCCGGACGCAAACGGGCACCTGTTTCTGCATTTTTATCCCCGGATGTGTTTGTTTGTCAACGTGGATCGGGGTAGTGTGATCGCACGCCGCCGCGGTCGGACCCGATTCGTCGCGCGGCTCGCACCCCCAAGCACCTCCGCGTGAGATGAAGGAGTCTCGAATGTCCGAACTGCTCGGCACCGGCGTCGGCCGTGGCGTCGCCCACGGCCCCGTGCTCCGGATGGCGGACCCGCTCGGCGCACCGTCGACGGCCCCGCTCGAGGGTTCGGCGGACGACGCGAAGCAGTCCGTGCACGACGCCCTCGCGGTCGTGGCGGAGGACCTCAACAAGCGCGGGCAGCTCGCCGGTGGCGACGCCCAGGCGGTGCTCGAGGCCCAGGCGCTGATGGCGCAGGACCCGACCCTCCTCGACGACGTGCACGCCCGCATCGACGGCGGCACGAACGCCGAGCGCGCGGTGTTCGAGGCGTTCGGCCAGTTCCGCGACCTGCTCGTCGGCATGGGCGGCTACATGGGGGAGCGCGCCGCCGACCTCGACGACGTCGCCCAGCGCATCGTCGCCAAGCTCCGCGGCGTCCCCGCGCCGGGCGTGCCCGAGTCGGACACGCCGTTCGTGCTCGTCGCCCGCGACCTCGCCCCCGCCGACACCGCGCTGCTCGACCTCGACAAGGTCCTCGCGCTCGTCACCCGTGACGGCGGCCCGACCTCGCACACCGCGATCCTCGCCCGCGCCAAGGGCATCACCGCGATCGTCGGGGTCACCGGGGCCGACGGTCTCGTCGACGGCACCCCCGTCGTCGTGGACGCGGCCGCCGGCACCGTCGTGACCGAGCCGTCCGCCGAGCTCGTCGCCGACGTCGAGCGTCGGATCGCCGACCGTCTCGCCGTCGCGGCCGCACCGCTCACCGCCGGGGCCACGGCCGACGGCCACCTGGTCCCGCTGCTCGCGAACCTCGGCAGCCCCGCCGACGCCGCGGGTGCCGTCGCTCTCGGTGCGGAGGGCGTGGGGCTCTTCCGCACCGAGTTCCTCTTCCTCGACTCGCCGACGGCACCGACCGTCGCGCAGCAGACCGAGTCGTACCGCCAGCTCCTCGAGGCGTTCCCCGGCAAGAAGGTGGTCGTCCGTGCGCTCGACGCCGGTGCCGACAAGCCGCTGCCGTTCCTCACGGACAAGGACGAGGAGAACCCGGCGCTCGGTCGCCGCGGTCTCCGGGCGCTCCGCAACCACGAGGAGGTCCTGCGCGACCAGCTCACCGCGCTGGCGCAGGCCGACGCCGCGACCGAGGCAGACCTCTGGGTGATGGCGCCGATGGTCGCCGACGCCGAGGAGACCGAGTACTTCGTCGACCTGGCCCGCGAGCTCGGCATCCGCACCGCGGGTGTCATGGCCGAGGTGCCCTCGCTCGCGCTGATGGCCGAGCAGGTCCTCACGAGCGCCGACTTCGTGTCGATCGGCACGAACGACCTGACCCAGTACACGATGGCCGCCGACCGCATGCTCGGCACCGTCGCGTCCTACCAGGACCCGTGGCACCCCGCCGTCCTGCGCCTCGTCGCGCAGCTCGGTGCGGCCGGCGCCGACGCGGGCAAGGCCGTCGGCATCTGCGGTGAGGCCGCGGCCGACCCGCTGCTCGCCGTCGTGCTCGTCGGCCTCGGCGCCACCACCCTGTCCATGACCCCCGCGGCCCTGGCCGACGTGCGCGCCGAGCTCGGCCAGCACACGCTCGAGCAGGCCCGCGAGATGGCGAAGGCGGCACTCGCCGCGAGCACCGCGGCGGCGGCCAAGACCGCCGCGGCAGCTGCGCACGCCGCCTAGCCGCAGCACCACAGCAGCACCACACCCCTCCACCACTGCAGCACCCATCACAGAAAGCCAGGCACATGACAACGTCGTCCGTTGCAGCGCCCGACGCACCCGCGAAGTCGCGGGGCGGCGCACGCGTCGCCGTCCAGAAGTTCGGCACGTTCCTCTCCGGCATGGTGATGCCGAACATCGCGATCTTCATCGCGTGGGGCCTCATCACCGCCTTCTTCATCGAGACCGGGTGGACGCCGGTCGGCGTCCTCGGCGGCTTCGGCGAGACGGACGGCGTGGCCAACATCGGTCTCGTCGGCCCGATCCTCACCTACCTGATCCCGCTCGCGATCGCCTTCCAGGGCGGCCGGATGATCTACGAGACCCGCGGCGCCGTCGTGGGCTCGATCATGGCGATGGGTGTCATCATCGGCGCCAACGGCACGATCATGATCCTCGGTGCGATGATCTGCGGTCCGCTCGGTGCGTACCTCATCAAGCAGATCGACAAGATCTGGGACGGCAAGATCAAGCCCGGCTTCGAGATGCTCGTGAACAACTACGCGGCCGGCATCCTCGGCTTCGCGCTCGCGCTCGTCGGCTTCTTCTGGCTGGCCCCGCTGTTCAAGCTCATCGCCGAGGGCCTCGGCGCCGCGGTGAAGTTCCTCGTCGACAGCTCCCTGCTGCCGCTCGCCAGCGTCATCATCGAGCCGGCGAAGGTCTTCTTCCTCAACAACGCCATCAACCACGGCGTGCTCGACCAGCTCGGTGCCCAGCAGGTCCAGGAGTCCGGCAAGAGCATCCTCTTCCTGCTCGAGGCGAACCCCGGCCCCGGTCTCGGCATCCTGCTCGCCTTCACCTTCTTCGGTGTCGGCATCGCCCGCTCGACCGCTCCCGGCGCGATCCTCATCCAGTTCTTCGGTGGCATCCACGAGATCTACTTCCCGTACGTGCTGCAGAAGCCGGTGCTGTTCCTCGCCGTCATCCTCGGTGGTGCGACCGGTGTCGCCACGAACGTCGCCTTCCAGTCCGGCCTCGTCGCCCCGGCCTCGCCCGGCTCGATCATCGCCGTCCTCACCGCCACGGCGAAGGACAGCTACGTCGGCGTCATCCTCTCGGTGGTCCTCTCCGCGGCGGTCTCGTTCGCGGTGGCGTCCTTCTTCCTGCTCGCCAGCCGCAAGCGCGACCTGGCGAACAACGGCGGCGACATGAGCGCCGCGATGGCGAAGCTCCAGGCCAACAAGGGCCGCGACGTCAACGCCGCGACCTCGGGTCTGCTCGGCAACAACTCCCCGGCCAACGAGGAGGAGGCCGAGGCCTCGCTCGGTGGCGTCGGATCGGCGTCGACCACCACGGCGACCCGCGTCGAGAACGTCGTGTTCGCGTGCGACGCCGGCATGGGCTCGAGCGCCATGGGTGCCAGCGTCCTGCGGAACAAGGTCAAGAAGGCGGGCATCGAGGGCGTCACGGTCGTCAACAAGGCGATCGCGAACCTCGACGGCACCGAGGACCTCATCATCACGCAGGAGGAGCTCACCGACCGCGCCAAGCAGAAGAACCCGGGCGCACAGCACGTGTCGGTCGGCAACTTCATGAACGCGCCGCAGTACGACCAGGTCGTCGAGCAGCTCAAGAACCAGTAACGAAGTGCAGTATCGGAGGGGGCGGACCACGGTCCGCCCCCTCCACCACGTCCGCGATCAGCAAGGAGAACCCCATGCCCGTCCTGCAGGAGAGCCAGATCCGCATCCACACCGAGGACACCGCCCCGACGAAGTCGGAGGCGATGAAGGAGGCGGCCGAGATCCTCGAGGCTGCAGGCGCGGTCACGGTGGACTACTACCCGGCGATGCTCGAGCGTGAGAAGAGCGTCTCGACGTACATGGGCAACTTCCTCGCGATCCCGCACGGCACCAACGACGCGAAGGACGCCATCAAGTCGTCCGCCCTGTCGTTCATCCGCTACGCCACCCCGATCGACTGGGACGGCAACCCCGTGCGCTTCGTCGTCGGCATCGCCGGCGTGAACAACGAGCACCTCGACATCCTGTCCAAGATCGCGATCGTGTTCTCCGACGAGGACGAGGTCCAGAAGCTCACCGACGCCCCCGACACGGCGGCGATCCTGTCGATCCTCGGCGAGGTCAACGAGTGACCACCGGAACGCGCACCGCCGTCCACTTCGGCGCGGGGAACATCGGCCGCGGCTTCGTCGGGCTCCTGCTCCACGAGGCCGGGTACGAGGTCGTCTTCGCCGACGTCGCGGCCCCGCTCATCGACGCCCTCGCGGCAGCCGACTCGTACACCGTGCACGAGGTCGGGCAGGGCGCCCAGGACCACGAGGTCACGGCCTTCCGCGCCGTCAACAGCGCGCAGGACGAGGACGGGGTGGTCGCCGAGGTGGCCGCCGCCGACGTCGTGACCTGCGCGGTCGGCCCGACCGTCCTGAAGTTCATCGCGCCCGTCATCGCCCGGGGGCTCGTCGCCCGCGACGCGGACGCCGCTCCGCTCGCCGTGATGGCGTGCGAGAACGCGATCAACGCGACCGACCGGCTGCGCGAGTTCATCGTCGCGGCGCTCCCCGAGGAACAGCGCGACGCCGCGCTCGCCAAGGCGGTCTTCGCGAACACCGCCGTCGACCGCATCGTCCCGCAGCAGCCCGCGGACGGCGGCCTCGACGTGACGGTCGAGACCTACTTCGAGTGGGCGATCGACCGCACCCCCTTCGGCGGGAACGAGCCGGAGATCCCCGGCGCGCACTACGTCGACGGGCTGGCCGCGTCGATCGAGCGCAAGCTCTTCACGGTGAACACCGGGCACGCCACCGTGGCGTACCACGGCTTCCTCGCCGGGGCGGACAAGATCTCGGACGCGATCGCGATCCCCGCGGTCCGATCGGCGCTCGAGTCCGTGCTCGCCGAGACGAGCGACCTGCTCGTCCGTCGGCACGAGCTCGACCCCGAGGTGCACCGCTCGTACGTCCAGGCCATCATCGGCCGCTTCGAGAACCCGCACCTGCCGGACACCGTGACCCGTGTCGGCCGGCAGCCGCTCCGCAAGCTGTCGCGTGACGAGCGGTTCGTCTCGCCCGCGGCGGCCCTGGCCGAGGACGGCACCGAGCCGACGGCGCTGCTCGACGCGATGGGTGCGGCCCTGCGCTTCGACGTCGCGGACGACGAGCAGAGCGTCGAGCTGCAGCAGCTGCTGCGCTCCGACCGCTCGGACGCGGACGTCGCGACGGAGATCACCGGGCTCGCTGCGGAGCACCCGCTGCACGCGGCGTTCGCCGAACGGGTGCGCGCGGCGCGCTCCTAGCGTCGCCACCCCGACGGACGGGAGGCGCGGTGCCGGCTGGCACCGCGCCTCCCGTCCGTTCGTGGTCACCCTGCTGCACGGGACGCCGTCAGCTCGGCGGGACGCCGCCACTCGCCGAGACGCCGTCCGCTCGGCGGGACGCCGTCAGCGGCGCGGGACGCCGCCACTCGTCGCGGTGTCTCGACGACCTGCGGGCGTCTCGGGGAGTCGCCGGCGTCGGGGACGCCCCTCGTCGAGGGCGGCCGTCACCAGCGGAGTGCGGTGAGGACCGCCCCGGCGGCCTCGACCGTCGCACGGGCGAATCGTCCGGGGTCGATGCGGCCGGGGCGGCCGAGCGCCGGGTCCCGCCGCAGGACCACGACCGCGCCGACGCCGCGGGCACGCAGCGTGCCGAGGTCCGGTGCGGTACCGCGTGCCGTGCGGTCCACGAGGACGACGACCGTGCGGGCGGGCAGCGACGGGTCGGCCGTGGCGGCGGTGTCGAGCGCGGCGACGGCGTCCGCTGCGCCCTCGTCGGACGCGCGACCGACGACCACGAGCGCGTTCTCCGGTGCCGCCGCCAGGTGTGCGGCGGGGAGCACGTGCGCGCCGGCGTCGTGCACCGCGTCGCGCGTGCTCGCCGGGTCGAGCCGGGGCAGCCGTGACGCGAGCTCGCCGCCGGAGTGGTCGGAGGCCTGCACGACCGCACCGCGCCGTGCACCGGCCGCGTCGACGAGGAGGGCGGCGACCGTCGTCGTCCCCGTCCCGCCGGACACCCCGGCGACGAGCACGGTGCGAGCGCGCTGGACGGCTGCCCGGCGGGTGCCGGGGACCGGGGGGAGTCCGGTCACGAGCCGTCCTCCACGAGCAGTTCGCCGTCGACCTCGGCCGCGAGGGCCCGGGCGATCGCGACGCCGACCTCGCCGTGCGCGCCCCAGGGCGCCCAGGCCTCGGTCCACCACAGCGGCGCCCGCAGCGTGGTCCACGGCGCGAGGCGACGGACCTCCTCCTGGTTGTCGACCCGTTCCGGGTGCTGCACGCTGACGTGCGCGGTGCCGTGGTCGTCGACGACCTCGACCACGGCGTCGCCGTCCAGCGACCGGACGCGCAGTTCCGGGTCGACCGAGGCGCCGGCGTTCACGAAGTCCACGAGCGACGGCGCCGTGGTGGAGAGCACGAGCAGGTCACGGGGCATCGGCCGCTCCCTTCGGGTCGAGGACGGTGGTCGCGGCACCGGTCGCACCGGCAGCCTCGGGTGCCGCCGCGGGGAAGTGGGCGACCTGCACGATCCGCGGCGGCGTCCCGCGACGGACCAGTCGGCCGCGTCCCGGCGGGAACTGCTCGGCGTACACCTTGGGGAACACCTGCCCCTCCGACCGCTCGCCGCTGAGCACCAGTCCGGCCGCGCCGGAGTCGCGCACGGACTGCAGCACGGAGTCGTACACGGCGCGCGCCGCACCGGCGACCGGTCGGGTCAGCACGAGGTGCAGACCGAGGTCGCGCGCGGACGGCAGGTAGGGCACCAGGGGAGCGAGCGGGTCGGTGCCGGCGGACGCCACGATGTCGTAGTCGTCCACGAGCACCACGATGCGGGGCCGCGGGCCCGTCGAGGTCCCGGCGGCGCGCTGCTCGAGCTCTGCCGCGATGGCCGCTGCGAGGCCCCGGGCGTCGCGGCCGTTGGCGGCGTGCCCGCCGAGGAACTCGTCCGGCGTGCCCGCGGCGGCCGCACCGCGGACGTCCATGAACGCCAGCACGAGCTCGTCCGGCGTGGCGCGCTCCACGAACCCGGCGGCGAGCCCGCGGAGCAGCGAGGTCTTGCCGCTCCGGGTGTCCCCGAACACCAGCAGGTGCTGGTCCTGCGCGGGGTCGAACGCGACGAACTCCATGGTGTCCTGCCGGAGCGCGAAGGGGACCGCGTCGGGCACGGCGAGCGGGTCGGGCAGCTCCGCGGGGTCGAACGACTCCGGGAGCAGTCGGATCGGCGCCGCAGCCGGGCCGCCCCAGCTGTCCGCCACGCGTCGGGCGAGCGCCTCGAGGGCGTCTCCGACGGCGTCGTCGTCGACGTCGTCGAGCACCGGCAGCGCCACCTGGCCGAACCGCTCGTCGCCCGTGAGGACGCGGCCCGGCTCGCCGGACTTCAGGGTCGCGGCCGCGGCGCGGGCGATGGTGGAGTCGGCCGGGTCGTTGAGGCGGAGCTCGAAGCGCTGCCCGACGAGCGGTTGGTTGGCCAGGCGCAGCTCGTTCCACCGCGTGAGGCCGAGCACGACGTGGATGCCGAAGCTCCCACCGCGCTGCAGCAGGTCGCCGAAGGCGTCCTCGAGCTCCTCGAACTCCGTGCGCATCGCGCCGTACCCGTCGACGAGCAGCACGACGTCCGCCGAGCCGAGCTCCGGGACGCGACCGGCGGCGTGCCGGGTGCGGAGCATCGCGAGGGAGTCGATGCCGTGGTCGCGGAACACGCGCTCGCGGAGGCGGATCATCGCCTGGAGCTCCTCGACGAGGCGCAGGAGCCGGTTGCGGTCGGCTCGCGTGGCGACGCCACCGACGTGCGGGAAGCCCTCGAGCCGCCCGAGCCCACCCCCGGAGAGGTCCATCCCGTACACGCTCACCTGACGGGGTGTCGTGGTCAGCGCGACGGACGCCGCGACGGTGCGGAGGAACGTGGTCCGGCCGGAGCCCGGCGCACCGATCACGGCGACGTGGCCGCCGCCCTGCGTGAGGTCGAGCACCCACGGGCGCTGCCGCTGTCGGGCGGGGTCGTCGAGGAGGCCGATCGGCACGGCGAGTCCCGCGGGGTCGGTCGGGGCCTGCGGGTCGAGCACCGCGCCGAGCGCCAGCCGGTCGGGGAGCGGGGGGAGCCAGACGGGGGCGGTCGCGCGGTCGGCACGGGCGAGGCGTTCCACCACCTCGTCCACGACGCTCCGACCGACGTCGGGCGTCTCGAGCACGGCTTCGACCGGGCCGTCGTCCTCGGCGGCGACGGTGTTGTGGACGGGGAGCTCGAAGGGCTCGGGGGCGTCGTCCTGCGCCGCGGTCACCGCGGTGGGGACGGCCTCGTCGACGGGGCCGGAGACGTAGCCCGACCGGAAGCGCGTGTAGACGCTCGTGTCGACCTTCAGGTAGCCGTAGCCGGGGACGGCCGGCAGGTGGAAGGCGTCGCCGGTGTCGAGCACGACCTGGCTCTCGGCCTCCGAGAACGTGCGGAGACCGAGCCGGTACGACAGGTAGGTGTCGAGCCCCCGGAGCTTCCCCGCCTCGATCCGCTGGCTCGACAGGAGCAGGTGCACGCCGATCGACCGACCGATGCGGCCGATCATGAGGAGCAGGTCGACGAACTCCGGCTCGGCGGTGAGGAGCTCGCCGAACTCGTCGATCACGAGGAGCAGGTGCGGCATCGGCGGGAGGTCCGGGCGACGGGTGCGCAGCTCGCGGTAGTGGGTGATCGACGGCGAGGAGCCCGCGTCGCGGAGCAGCTCCTGGCGTCGGCGGACCTCGCCGGCGATCGACGCCCGCGCCCGACGGGTGAGCTGGGGGTCGTCGGCAAGGTTGTCGATGAGGCCGGCGACGTGGGGCAGCCGGGCGAACGGCGCGAACGCGGCGCCGCCCTTGTAGTCGACGAGGATCATCGCGAGGTCCTCCGGTGGGTGCGACACCGCCAGGCCGAGGACGAGCGTCCGGAGCATCTCGCTCTTGCCGGAGCCGGTCGCGCCGATGCAGATGCCGTGCGGCCCCATGCCGAGCTGGGCCGACTCCTTGAGGTCGAGCAGCAGCGGGGCGCCGAAGTCGTCGACGCCGATCGGCACCCGGAGGAAGTCCCGCGGGGTGCGCGGACGCCAGGTGCGGTCCGGGTCGACGGCGGTGACGTCGGTCACGCCGAGCAGGTCCTGCACGCCGAGCGCGGTCGCCGACTCGGCGCGCTCCTCGGCGTCGGCGGACAGGCGCAGCGGCGCGAGTGCGCGGGCCACGGCGGTCGCGAGGGACGGGGACACCGGGTCGCAGACCGCCGGCTGGACGGGAGCGGGTTCGCCCTCCTCGACGTCCCGCGCATCGACGATCTCGAGGGTCGTCCGCTCGCCGGCTGCGTCGTCTGCCGGCTGGCTCGTCGCCGTGATGCGGACACGGACGTCGGACGGCTCGTGGAGGCGGTCCGCGACCAGGTGCACGACGGTGACCCGCAGGTCCTCCGGCCGGGTCTCGCCCTCGGGCAGCGCGAGCGGTACGGCGACGCCGCCGTGCTCGTCGGCGACGACCACCAGACGCGGCAGGTCGCTGCGGCGTCCGGCGTTGCCGGACCGTCGCCACATCGCCGCCGAGCGGGCCCGTTCGCCGAGCTCGCCACCGAGGACGCGCGCCAGCGAGGGGACGTCCGGCGCGACCCGGCGGGCACGCACCGGTCCGTCGAAGGTCCGGTCCATGCGGGCGTGCGGCAGCAGGTCGAACCAGGCCCAGTCCTCGGCACGCTCCTCGGCGAAGGCCGCGGCGAGGTGGAGGTCCTCGGGGGAGTGCAGCGCCGCGAGCTGGACCGTCAGCGCCCGGGCGACGGCGAGCACGGCCTGCCGGTCGCCGACCACCGAGACGTCGCCGGCCTCGTCGAGACGGACGGTGATGGGCATCGCGTGGACCGTGCCGTAGTGCTCGGCGACCTGTTCGAGCTCGGCGAGCATCAGCGGGTCGAGCGGCTGCACCGGGTTCTGGTCCGGCGGGACCACGAGGTCGAGCCAGCCGACGTCGCCGGAGCCGACCCGGACGCGCAGGAAGTCGCCGTGCGTCCGGCGGCGCTCCCAGAGGCGCGCGGGGTCGGCGACCACGCGCGGCAGGGTCTCCGGCGCCGGGTCGACGTGCTCGGCCCGCTCGCGGACCGCCGTCGTCCGTGCGCGGAGGTCGCCGCGGAGCTCCTCGAGGTGGTCGAGGTACCGCTCGCGCTGCGTCCGACGGTTGCGGACGGCGTTGCCGCGCTGCGTGAAGGCCATGCCGAGTCCACCGACGAGGGCGACGACGAAGACGAGCGCCGCGACGACCATGAGCACCGGGTTGTTGCCGCGCAGCACCACCATCATCACCACGGACGACACCGCGCCGACGACGGGCAGCAGGGACTGCAGCGGCAGGCCGCCGCTCGGACCCTCGGGGAGCTGCGGCGGCGGTGCCAGCTGCTCGGCCTCCGGTCGCACGAGCGGCGTGGACACGCGGGCGGGGCGGTGCACGATGCGGTTCACCGGTGTGCCTCCGGAGCGGGGCGACCGACGGCGGCGTCGACGAGGGCCGCGGTCAGGTGGACGAGGGCCGTGCGGACGGCTGCGGGTCGGGTTCCGCCGGCGCGCGACGGGTCCGACGCCACGGGGTGGACCTCGTGCCCCGGCCAGCCCGCCGCCGTCCGGGCCGCGCGGAGGCCCGTCCCCGTGGTGTCCACCGGGACGACGAGGACGCGCGTGCCCTCGGCGTGCCGTCGGACGGCCTCGGCGTGGGCGACGCCCTCCTCGATGCCGGCGCGGTCGGCACCGGTCACGAGGGCGACCACGTGTGCGTCCGCCGCCACCGACCCGAGGTCGACGAAGGGGGACCGCGATCCCCAGTCGCCGACGACGACGTCGAAGAAGCGTGCGATCGGGTCGACCGCCGCCGCCCACTCGGACGGCGAGGCCTGTCGAGACGGGCTGCGCGGGTCGCCGGTGCGGAGCACGTGCAGGCCCGCCGGGGTGACGGGCAGACCGTCGAGGGCGTCCCACGACGTGCGTGCCACCCGGCGGCGGTCCGACGCGGGCGTCGGGTCCGTGACGGGCGATCCCGCGTACGCCGCGAAGGACCGGGACCCGGCCGCGCCGTCGACGCCGAGGACACGTCCGGGGCGCCGACGGGCGAGCACCGTCGCGACCGCGGCCGCGGTGGCCGAGCAGCCGGTGCCCCCGCGCAGCGAGGCGAAGGCGATGCGGCGGCTCGTGGGGACGCCCTGGCAGATCGCGCGGTGGGCGTCGTCCAGCTCGCGTGCGCCGCCGGCGACACTGCCGAAGAACGCCCGGCCGAGCGCGGGCACCACGTCGTCGATGAGTCGCATCGTCAGAACGTCTCCAGGAGTGCCTCGAACAGCCCGAAGGTCCCGAGCAGCAGGGGGAGCAGGACGACCACCGCGATCGTCTCGAGGACGTTGCCGGCCGAGCGCAGGCGAGCCCGGGTGTGCGCCGCCGGTCGGACGCCGGCGAGCACCGCACCGAGGACGGCGACGCCCGCCAGGAGCGCGAGCACGAGGACCGGGTGCGTGACGGCGTGTGCGACGAGTCCGAGGACCGCGGCGACGAGCACGGCGCTCCAGAGCAGCACGCCCTGCAGCGCGAGCGGGAACGCGCGGGTGCGCAGGGCCGCCACGAGCACCGTCGCCGTCCCGAGCCCGACGGCCCACGGGTCGCCGTCGGCCAGGAGCGCTGCGCCGGACAGTGCCAGCGGTGCGGCGACCGCGGCGGTCGTCCAGTCGAGCGCGCGGTAGGAGTCGTCGAGGGCCCGGACGACGCGCTCGCGCTGCACCCTGGTGCCGGAACCGACCTGGTCGTCGAGTCCGGTCAGTCCCGCCGACGACATCGCGACGGCGGGCAGCAGGCCGCACACCGCGACGGCGGCGACCGCGACGACACCCCAGCCGGCCGCCTGCGGAGCCGGTGTGGTCCACGCGACCATGCCGAGTGCGGGCAGCACGACACCGACGACCGACGCGACCCCGACCGAGCGGTTCCGCGCTCCGACCCCGAGGCCGAGTCCGAGCGCGAGCCACACCCAGACGAGCACCACCGCAGCGGTCATCGCCGGACCGTCGCCGTCACGACCGACGAGCGGCCCGACGGCGAGTCCCAGCGGCAGGCCGAGGCCGGTCGCCGCGGCGGTGCAGGCGATGCCGGTCCACCGAGCGCCCGCGCGGCCGGCGACGACCGCCGCCAGCGCCAGGACCACGCCGAGCACGACGAGCACCGCGGGCACCACCGCCGGCGACGCCGACCCGCCGGCCAGCGCCGCACGGATGCTCGCGACGGTGGAGACGGCCACGAGCAGCAGCCCGGCCACGGACGCCGACGCCCCGAGGGCCACGGCGGCGACGGCCTGACGCGCGGCATCGCCCCAGCCGTCCTGCCGACGGCCGAGCGAGTCGGCCACGGCATCGGTCACGTCGGACACCTCGGGCGGCGGCGGTGCGTCCGCGCGACGGACCAGGTGCAGGACCTCGCCGTCGGCGATCTCCTGCGCGGCGGCGTCCTCGGCGAGGGAGACCTCCTCCCCGGTCACGCGGACGATCGCCACCGGCTGCGCGCTGTCCGCCACGGGCTCGTCGAGGATGTCGACGAACCGCGGCAGCAGCCCTGCGAAGGGCTCGTCGGAGGCGACGACGACGTCGGCACGACGCCCGACCCCGACGACGGTCACCCGGGTGAAGTCGGTCACTTGACGATCTCCTGTTGCTGTCGTTGCTGGGCGGCCGCCTGCTCGGCGAGCGCGTTCGTGACGAAGGAGTACCCGAGGCACCCGACGCCGACGACCGCGGCGAGCACGATGCTCCCGACGAAGCGCTTCACGTTGTCGTTCACGACCCGTCGGTCGGCGAGGCGGCCGAGCACGAACGCCTGCCGCAGCCGGCGTCGGTGCGTCGCGACGCTCTCGAGCAGGACGGCGTCACTGTTCCGTGGCACGGCGTACCTCTTCCCTCGTCCGGTCGTCCAGGCCGACCGCATCGGCCACGCGGTCCGCGCCGACGTGCTCGACGACCGCGGCCAGCTCCTCGACGGCGTCCGCGCCGTCGCGTCGGCCGAACGGCAGGACGAGCGCGGGGATCCGGGGCTTGCCCGCCACGATCGCGCCGAAGCGCTCGCGGAACACCTCGACGTCGAGGCCGAGGTCCCGCACGGCCGGGGCGCCGAGCAGCATCGCGACGGGACGCGGGGCGGCGGCCAGGCGCGGTGCCTGGGCGAGGTCCGCACGCCCGGGGCGGCGGAGGACGAGCGCGAAGAGCGGCAGCTGCGCGGCGGCGAGCCGGCCGAGCACCTGCGGCACCGCGGCGACCCGGACGGCCGTCACGTCGCCGCCGACCGGTCCGACCGCCAGGAGCCCGGTCGTGAGCTCCTCGACGCCGAGGTCGGTGCGCTGGGCCGTGACGGTGAGGGCGACGGGCGCGTCCGCGGAGCCGACGACCACCAGCCGGGTCGGGTCCGGCATGCGACTCCGCGCCGCCTCCGTGAGGGCGCGACGGTCCCACGGGCGTCCGGCCGGCTCGTGGGTGCCCCATCCCGACGGTGCCCCGCCGGCGAGCTCGGTCGCGAGCAGCTCGGCGGTCGTGCCGAGCACGGTCTCCGCAGCGGCACGGTGTCGGACGGAGACCGACACGACGAGCTGTTCGGTGCGGAGCTCCTGCGGCCGGAGGAACCCGACCGCGACGTCCTCGACGCTCGTCGGCGGCGGCAGCCGCAGGGCGTCGGTGAAGTGCTCGAGCCGTCCGCCGTCGAGCCCGTTGCGCAGGCCGTCGTCGCCGCGGACCGCCCACGCGCCGCCCGCGTCGGTCAGCGCCTGGCGGTAGGCCTCGGTCAGCACGGACAGTCCGTCGGTGACGAGCACGGGGCGAGCCCCCTCGGTCGCCGCCCGTCCGAGCAGGTCTGCCTGGGCGCGGCCGAGCCGGACGACGGCCGCACGGCTCTCGGTGCGGATGCTGCCGTCGCCCGCCGAGTCCACCAGCGGGTGCGGGGCCTCCGGTCGGTCGTCCCGGGCGTCCTTCCGGCGGGGTCGGTCGAGCCACGCGGTCACGAGGGGCTCCCGATCCGGTCCACGACGAACGCGTGGTCGCCGATGCGCACGGTCGTGCCCGCCGACACGGCCAGGTCGACCCCGGCCACGAGGTCCTCGAAGGAGGAGTCCGCGCGGACCACCGACGTGCCGTTCGTCGAACCGAGGTCGCGGACGAGGAGTCCGCTGCCCGACTGCACGAGGGCGACGTGCGTCTTGGACAGGGTGCGCGAGAGGTCGGGCACCGCGACGACCGCGATGCCGGGCTCGGCCTCGGGGTTGCGCCCGACGACGCACGTGCCGTGGAACCAGTGCACGGTGCCCGATTCGAAGCGCAGCACGACGGCGTCGTCGGGCGCCGGCTCGGTCGGTGGTGCCGCGGGCGACGCGGCGGTCGCGGGGCCGACCGTGGTGCCGTCCGCACCACCCGCGCGACGGGTGGTGTCGTGGAGGGCCGCACCCGGGCCTCCCGTCCGGCCGTCGGCGTCGTGTGCCGGTGCGGAGACGGGGCGGACCCCTGCCGCGGCGACGGCGCCGAAGGCGGTGCCGAGCGGCGGGAGCGACGGCGTCAGCGGATCACGTCCGCGACGGAGGGACGCGGTCAGCGTGCCGGTCGCGCGGGCCCAGGGCCCGGCGGCGGCGACGTGGTGCGGGCCACGTCGGAGACGACCCAACTGCGTGGAGGGTCCGGCCGGCAGCGCGTCGTCGACGTCGACGACGCGGGTCCGCAGGACCAGCCCACCCGGTCCACGCCCCGTCCTGGAGGCGCGGCCCACCACGACCGCGGCCGTCACGACGACGCCCACCACGCCACCCACCACGAGGGACACGACGGGTCCGGCCGGCGACACGACCGCGTGCGCGAGGACGAGGAGGAGTGCGCCGAGCGCACCGCCGAGCAGGCAGGTCACGACGTCGAGCAGGCGGGCCAGGGTGACGGCTCCCGTGGTCGCGACGACCACGTCGCGCAGTGCGTCGTGCTCGGCGCCGCTCACCGTACGGCCGAGCAGTGCACCGCAGTCGGTGCAGAACCGTTGCCCGGGCGACGACGGCGCGCCGCACCGTCCGCAGGTCGTCACGGGGACGACCGTCTCGACGACGAACGACATGCCTCACCTCCCATCGGCACGTCGATCATGTCAGACCGAGGGGGTGACTCGTGCTGGCCTGTGGACTATGGTGTTGGCGTTCGCTGTCACCCGTTCACGGGGTGGGGGAAGAGCCGTCGTCCGGAGTACGGATGACGGAACAGACAGAGAGGATGCGCGATGAAGTTCGCCATGGGGGCCCAGGTCCTCACCAACCTGACCAAGCAGACGTCCGGTGCCTCGGGGGACCTCGGCACGCTCGTCCGTCGCCTCGCCGACTCGGCCGAACCGCTCCAGGGCCGGTTCAACGGTGCCGGCCGTGCCGCCTTCGACCGCTTCAAGGCCGAGACGGACACCATCGCCAACGAGCTGAACGGCGCCCTCGCGAGCGTCCTGCAGGGCATCTCCGGCATGGACCGCTCCTTCCAGGAGGGCGACCAGGACATGGCGCAGTCCACGAGCTCGCTCGAGGGCAGCTCCAACTTCGACGCGGCCCGCTTCAGCGGTCGCGCCTGACGGATCTCCGGGGAGAGGGAGGACACACCATGAGCGGTGGCAACCAGGCAGATCGTCGCGACTACGACGTGGCGGCGTCGCAGAACGCGCAGGACAACTTCAACGCCGTCGCGGCGCAGCTCGAGGCGCTCATCGCCCAGCGCGACTCCGACGTCAAGGCCGCGATGGCGGACTACCAGGCCGACGGGGTGTCGGACGAGTACCACGCCAAGGAACAGCGGTGGAACACCGTCGCGGGCGAGGTCAAGCAGATCATCGCCACGCTGCGCTCCTCGCTGCAGTCGAACGACGAGTCGGCGCAGTCGGCGATCAGCAAGGCGAAGTCGGCCGTCGGCAACATCGGCTGACGTGGTCGACGGCTGGCGGGTCGACCCCGCGGGGGTCGAGGCCGTCCTGCAGGACGTCGCGTCGAAGAGCACGACGATGACCGACGCCCTGGGCGGGTCCGAGGACGGATCCGTGCAGGGCGTCGGCGCGGTCGTGCAGGACGCTGCGACGGCGGCGCAGTCCCAGGTGATCGGTGAGGCGCTCGCCGGGTTCTTCGAGGAGCGGCAGGCCACGCTGACCGGGATCCAGGACCGGATCAGGGCATCGCTCTACGGCGCGGCGGGCGCCACGCAGGCGATCGTGCAGGGGGACGACGAGATGGGTGCCGAGACGGCGCAGGCGAACGCGATCGCGGCTGCGTCGGACGGGAAGTTCGACGCCTTCGACGGGATGTTCGACCGGTGAACGCGGTCGTCGAACCGGGGCAGATCCCCTACACCGACGTCGTGCTCAGTGGCATCACGAGCGGCGCGACGAAGCTCCGCACGGTCGCGTCCGCGGTCCGTGACGGGACGGCGGACATCGTCACCGCGTGGGGGCGCATCTCCGGCTCGTACGAGGGGCCGAGTGACCAGGAGCTCTTCGCGGTCATGACCCCGATCGGGCCGCAGGGCACCACGTTCGGGGACGACCTCGACACCGCCGCGGGCGCACTCGACGACTTCGTCGACGAGGTCACCCCGATCGTCGCGAAGCTCAAGGCGTACAAGGTCCGCGCGGAGCAGCTGGTGCGCGACGTCGCGGCCTTCCAGCCGGTCACGATCCAGACGATGGACGGACCGGTCACGCAGACCGAGTCGTGGGACCAGGACGAGACCCTCAACGGCGAGAACAACGACATCATCAACGGGGTGGCGAACCGCGTCGTCGAGTACCAGGCGGCAGAGCGGAAGTGCGCGAACGCGATCCGCGCCCTCAACGGCCTGCCGCCGCTGCACGCAATCGGTGCAACGGGCAACGAGTCGCTGGGCTACGGTTACGACGAACTCCCTATGGGTACCGAGCTGCCGTGGGGGACGGCGGAGTCGCGCAAGGAGTCCTGCGCGGAGAAGACGACGTGGTTCCTGCCGAAGATGGTCAAGGGCGTCGTGTGGGACGGCGTCCTCGTGGGGACCATCGGCGGGCTCGGCGAACTGGTCGGCATCCGCGACTGGAAGTGGAGCGCGGACAACTTCACGGACACGTGGCAGAGCCTCGGTGGGCTGGTCGGCTACGACAAGGAGACCGGCGAGTGGGGTGACGGCGACCTCGCCGGCGAGACGTGGAAGGCGATGGGGAAGGGCACGGTCGCCTGGGACAAGTGGGCTGACGACCCCGGGACCGCGTTCGGCGAGTCCCTCTGGAACGTCGGATCGATCCTCATCCCCGTGGCGAACGTCGCGGGCAAGGCCGGCACCGCCGGCAGGGTCGGATCGATCGCGTCGGGGATCAGCAAGGCCGATCGGCTGCTCGAACTCGCGGATGCCGGGGCCTGGGCGTCGAAGGGCCTGACGAAGGTCCTGCCGAAGCTCACCGATCTGAAGTCGGTGCTCGGACGCGGCTTCGAACACGTGTCGGACGGGTTCAGGACGAAGATCGCCGACTTCACGACGAACCTGAAGGAGTGGCGGCAGGGGACGCACGTCGACGCGGAGAGCAGAGCCGATGGGCCTCCGGTGCGGACCGAGGGGAACGCGGACGCGTCGGTCGGTGCTGATGCGCACGCCCACACGGACAGCGTGGAGTCGAACGCGCCGGCACCCGTGCGCGAGCCGGCGTTGGTCGGTGGCGGGCACGGTGAGAGCGCCGCGGTCCACGGCGGCGGCTCCGACTCGGGATCGAGCGGTGGCGGTGGTCACGGGACCGATGCGCCGACGGACGGGTCCGGGGGATCCTCCGGTGGCCGTGAGCACGGAACTGATGCCGGAGCCAGCGACCCGCCGCCCCCGCACCAGTACGATCGGTCCACTGACCCGGTGTTCTCCGACGATGCCAGCGGACCCGGTTGGGAGCGCGACGACACGAACCGAGGGGACGGAGTGCGGGCCGATTACGGTCAGCCGCATCTTCACCTGGGTGATCTCGGTGAGCAGTACCGACCGCCGGACGACCCGAACTACACGGGCTCCGGGATGAGCGACGAGGTCCGGGCGATCGTCGATGACTGGGGCAACCCGAACGGCGCCTACGGCAAGGACGCCGACGGGAACTACCTCACCCGGGATGACTGGGAAGACCGGTACATCGACTGGAACGGGCAGTACCAGTCCTACGCGCCGGAGTACCCGGGCAACGCGGGAGCTGTTGCCGGCCACCGCGTCGACTGGACGGACCCGCAGTTGTTCGTGCAGCAGTACGGTTCGCAGCTGGACCGGCTCGGCAAGGAGTCCGGGAACTTCTTCTCCTTCCCCGGGACATCGTTCGAAGAGCGTGCGTTGCCGCCGTCCAACCTCAGCGATGCGTACTCGAAGTACGACTTCGATGCCGCCGCGTTCGAAGGCAAGGGGCTGAAGATCGAGGTCAGCAAGATCGCTCCGGCGTTCGGACATCCCGGCGGTGGACTGCAGGTGCGGTTCTTCAGGCCGGGAGATCCGCTGCAGTTCTACTCCGTGAAGCAGCTCAAGAATGAAGGGATCCTGTCATGACCGTGCACGGAGCGGGGGAATTTGTTGACCTCGACCTGCTTGAGGACGTGCTGCGGAGAGCGGGGAACGACCTCGTCATCTGCGAGCCGCAGCGAGTGCAGTACGGCGACTACGAAACGCTGCAGCGATACACACCGTCGAACGGCGAGGTGATCGAATGGCGTGGCAGTCGGGGGTCGGGTGCGCTGACCGGTACACGTTTCGAGTCGGCCGCAGACGCGGAACGCTGGATCGTCACGGACGCGTGCGGGTACATCCGTGACGCCCTCGGCCTACCCATCGCGCACTGGCTTCCAGACCAAGAGCATGAGCTGTCGGAGGGGTTCACGTTGCAACCAGACGGCGACGGCGTCCTTCTCACCTGGGCGGCTTCCGGTATCGAACGCTGCGCCCGATTCGGCGGCCCCAGCCCGACCGTCTCTGCCTTGCACTTCTCGACTGTTGCGCGGATGCGCGTGGATGAGATCGAAGACTGCGCGCTCCAGCTCGATGCACGCGCAGCGTTCGCGGCCGCGGTGTCGCCTACTTCGCGCTGTGAGCCCCGGTCGTCCCGCTGATCCACCGGAGCGCGCGGCACAGCGCGATGCTGCCATGAGTGACGGAAGCATCGCGATCTCGTCGGTTCAGTCCTGAACCACGATCCTCTGCAGCGCGCCGCTGACGAGCAGGTCACGGATCGTCTCTGCACCCTCGGCGATTGAGAAGCGGATCGCGCCGCCGGGATGCCCGAACCAGGGCAGTGTGATCTGAGCGTGAACGAGGACGTTGTCCATCGTCACGTACGGGTGCACGGTCGAGGGTAGTGACAGCGCTGTCGGCGGAAGCGCTCGCGATTCGAATGATGCAGCGTACGGGTTGAGCAGCCAGCCGTCGGGACCACCGACTCGGTCCACGGGGATTCCTGGGGGGAGCTGAATGAGGACCGCACCGCCGCTGGACTGGATCTGTCCGGCCAGTGCGGGGAGGTACCGCTCAGACGAGTCTCGGAGGCTGTCGAGTTCACGGCGTGTCATCACTCGGGGCGCAGGGATCGGCCGGCGGAGGAAGGTCCGCAGCATCTCCGCTGCGCTGTCCTCGTCCTCTGCGCGTCCGATCAGCCGCGCCTGGCCGTAATCCACGCACTGCAACTCGAAGCCAGCTTCGGACGGCTCGATGCGGAGCGCCCCTTCCAACGGTGGCCCGTCAAGGACATCACCGGGAAGCGCGACGAACCGTGCGGTGAACCCGGAGCGATCGAGTTGCTCGCGGAGCGAAGAGAATGCCACCCGATCAGCGTAGCGACTGCTGAAACGTCACCCAACGAGCCCAGCAACGGGCAGCCGTCGTCGGAGCGGCTGGTCTGCTGCTGGCGCGGCTCTGGGGAACGAGCGCGCTCACGAAATCGGCGGACCCTGGGGGCGAGGACATTCGTTGGTCATCGACGCAGCGCGCAGCCACGCAGAGGCTCGTTCCCCGCGCGAAGCGGTCGACGGAGGTTCCTCACGCAAGCAGACTCGCGGCGCACCGTCCACCTCCTGACGAAGCACTGGGTCGCCCCCGAGTTCGGCACCTCGAAGATGGACGGCAGTACCACCAGTACGAAGTCCCGCGCGGTGTCGGTGACCTCCGAGGTGCGTACGATTCGCTCGACGGTGACCACAAGGAACTGATTGACGCGTTCCTCCAAGGTCGAGGCAAGACCGAAGATGACCTGGAGACGCTCGAGACCTACCCAGGCGAGCTTGCAGCAGTTGATCGCTTCGGTTCTCCTGGAGGTGCAGTGCGAGTGCAACTCGCACTGCCCGTCGAGTTCCTGCAGGTCCTCGGCATACTCCGCGAACTCCCTTGATGATGAGACGAAGGAATCCCATGGATGACATCGACGCCACGCGCGAGCTCTCCTCGGCGGAGGCCGCGGGCGTGCCCTTCCGCTGGATGGAACAGCCCTCGAACGATGTGAACACTGCCTGCATCTACGAGACGATCCACGGTTGGCGAGTGTCAACGACGGACGAACGGGCCACGGAGGAATCCGTGCACGACTACGTCGACCGCCCAGCGGCCGTGGACGACTTCGTGAGCCGTGTCCAGGGGCTCGTTCGGTACCGAGAACTCCGCAAGAGGCTCCTTGGTCGTTGAGCTTGGCGACGCCCACCCCTGGGTGATCTCGGTGAGCAGCACCGGCCACCGGAACGGATGGTCCATCCCGGCGTCGGTCTGCAGATGCAGATGCCATTGACCGTTGAACTGCTCGGGGAGCCAAGACTGATCGAGAGGATTCAATGAGCAGGGCAGAGGTGAGATCTCTGATCGCGCGGGAGGGGCTCGACGCAGGCGTGTGGTTCGCCGACCCTCATGCGGCACCGAATCGAGTAGTCGTGGACGAGGTCGACAACAGGTTCAGGGTCTACGTGACGTCGGAGCGCGGATCGGCGGACGGTATCCGGTACTTCGACGATGAATCTGAGGCATTGGAGAAGTACGTGCGCCTCCTGCGCATGCAACAGCGGCTCCTCGACCGGGGTGTCATCTGAGGTCCGTTCGATCTTCATGACGCCCGAAACCGGCGACCTCCGCGTGACCGACGCATCGAGCGCGAGCATCGAGTCCGGGATGGCGCCGTCAGTGATGAAGGCCTGGCAGACCGGCGGCGATCTCTTCCGTGTGATCGTGCCTGTTGACCCGCCCACAGCTCGTCTACCGACGATCATCGGTGCAGGAGGGGCGGAGCATTTCGTGCCAGGCGGTCGAACGGCGGTGAAGATCGTCGGAGACTTCTTCGTCAACGAGACGCGCGAGTTCGTGGTGGACGGTACTGTGCCGATGCCACCTGGTCCCGTGGTCTTCAAGCTACTCGACAGCGGGCACTGGGAGCCCGTCCTCGTCTACGGTCGAACGAGGGCGAGAGCAAGGAGTCAACGTGTCAGACGGCAAGGCACCTCAACGTCTCGCTGATGCTGTGCAGTCTGCCCGGGCGGGCGGAATCGACTTCCGTGGGCTTCTCGGCGCGTTCGTTGCCGCACAGGTTCTCGTTCCGTCAGGCGCGGCCCTGCAGGATGGTCGAGGGGAGTTCCAGCCTGTGATCTATCCAGTCGGGGATGTGTCCTACATGGCCGTGTTCTCAGTGCTCGAACGTGCGTCATCACTTGGCGATCTAGCGCCTTACGTCACGACAATGAGTGGTCTCGATGTCCTGCGTCGCGCGCGACCGGGGACCGGCATCGTGGTGGACGCCGGGTACCCGGACGGTTTCCAGGTCGACCCTGGAGTTGTCGAGGCGATAGTGGCTAGTGCGCCGAGTCCTGGTGCGTGAACGGGCGCTGCTGATGCAGGATGTGACGCCATTCCGCGACCAGGGTTGTAAGTACTGCCGTGAGTTCTGGATTTCTCACTCCGACCAGCCGAAATTGATCGGTGTGAGTCTCGAGTACCAATGTCATCTCTATCGCTGCGGGATGTGTCAGTCTTGGTGGGAGTACGGGCTGAACCATCCGCACGTGATCGACCGGGAGCTTGCCGACGCCATTGCCGCCGACATCGTGCAGAGTTCTTCCTGATCGGTGCGGCCTGCGAAAGGCACCGCTGAGCGGTGACGCGCTACCCGCTCTGCTGTCGGAAGCGCACCCTTTCGAGAGGACAACAGGTCCTCCTCGAGACTGTTGAACTCCTTCGAGAGTGGGACCGATGGGGAGGATTCAGGAATGACCTTGCGGCCATGACGACCTTGCAGCGCGAGATTGCTGGCTCCGCCCGGTTCGCCGGTCCCGGCGGCGGGATCCAGATCAGGCTTCCCCTGCCGGTAGAGACGCTCGAAGTACTGGGCCTGTCACGCGAGTTGGACCAGGAAGGACATGGCACACGGACGAGATCGATGCAACGCGACACTTGGTCGTGGCGGAGTCCGCGGGAATCGGCTTCAACTGGCTGCGTGCCCCGCACAACGACATGAATGTGTCATCCATCTACGAGGTTGACGGGCGTCGGGTGGTCTCGACGACCGACGAACGAGCGTCGGAAGAAGCCGTGCACGAACACGCCGACTACGAGTCGGCTTTGAAGGACTTCGTGTCTCGGGTGAACGCTTCAGTGAGTCTCATCGAATGGCGTCGGAGTAAGGAGAAGCGTTGATCTGAGCGGCCCACGGAGAACCTGTCGTCGGAGTGTGGCGACGGGCAGCTTCGGTCAGCGAGCGCCCCGGGACCACTGGTTCCCGCCCTTCGCCAGATCCATGTACCACTGGTACAGATTGCTCTGCTCCGCCATCAGCGCCGCGTACAGCGCTCGTACCTCGCCCCGCGGCGAGAGCGTCAGGTAGCGCTCGTCGTCGAGGATCGAACCGATGCCAGCCCGCACCTCGTGGTAAGCGTGGTTCTGGTCGCTGGCGTCGACGAAGTGCTGCATCTCCTCGAGGTAGCTGCGGAGGACTTCCATGTAGATCCCGCCGGCCAGCCGCTTCTCGGCGCGCTGCTGGCCGGTACGGAAGAGCCGCGGCGCGCCCTGCGCGACTGCACCGACGAAGGACTCGGCCGCTGGCGAGGTCGGGTCCACCGGCCCGTGTGCGAGGCACTTCTCGAAGCCTCTCGACGCGGCGTCTGAGCCCTGGCCGAGCTGCACCGCATCGTCACTGCGTTCCTTCGTGACCCTGATGGCATACGCCGGACCGGATCCGAACTTCTTCCACGCGGGGAACGATGCGCGTCGTTGCGCGACCGGCGGTGCAGACGCGATCCACCATCGGAGCACTGCCCGGATCCGGTCCTCGTCGTCGACGTGCACGACCGTCGAGTCGATGGCGTCGTACCAGTCCCGCATGAGCTCGAGGAGCAGCGCCCCGTCGTGCCGGAACGTGAACTGGAGACTCATGGCCCGATCGCGGCTCGTCACGCCAGCAGGATAGCGGCGTACCGTCCCCCTCATGACGAAGCACTGGGTCGCCCCCGAGTTCGGCGGCAGCGAGGTCCTCGAGTACGTCGACACCGAGGTGCCCGCCCCCGGCACCGGCGAGGTCACGATCGACGTCCGCGCCGCCGGCATGAACCCCGCCGACACGAAGCACACCCGCCAGGGCGACCCGGCCGACCTGCCGATCCCGGTCGGGTACGAGGTCTCCGGCGTCCTCAGCGCGATCGGCCCCGACACCGAGATCGCGTCGGGTGGGGGAGCGGTCGGCGACGAGGTCCTGGCCTTCCGCGTCGAGGGCGGCTGGGCGGAGCGCATCACCGTCCCCGCCGCCGACGTCTTCGCCAAGCCCGCGTCGCTCGACCACCCGCAGGCGGCGAACCTGCTGCTCGCCGGCACCACCGCCGCCGACATGATCCGCGTCACCCGCGCCGAGGGACGCGACACCGTCCTGGTGCACGGTGCGTCCGGTGCGGTGGGCGTGGCCGTCCTCCAGCTGCTCCGTCCGCTCGGCACGCGCGTCATCGGCACCGCCTCCGAGCGGAACGCCGACACCGTCCGCCGCTTCGGCGGCGAGTGGGTCGCGTACGGCGACGGCCTGGAGGCGCGCATCCGTGACCTCGCACCCTCCGGTGTCGACGTGGCCCTGGACTGCGTGGGGACCGACGAGGCCGTCGACGTCTCGCTGGCACTCGTTGCGGACCGGTCCCGCATCGTGACGATCGCGGCCTTCGGCCGCGCGCAGCAGGACGGGTTCGCGGCCGTGGGCGGTTCGCAGCCGGAGAGCCAGGCCTTCCGGGACTCGGTCCGGCAGCGGTTGATCGACCTCGCCGCGTCGGGCCAGCTCGAGGTGCCCGTCGCGCGCACGTTCCCGCTCGCCGACGCGAAGGACGCCGCCGAGGTGCTCGAGTCGCAGCACCCGGGCGGGAAGCTCGCACTGATCCCGTGAGGGTGCTCGGTTCTGGTTGACTCGACGGGTACGTCGCACGACCGAACACCACGAGGGGGATCACGTGAGCGACCAACGACCGTCCGACCGACCGGGACCGACCGAGCCACCGTCGGCACCGCAGTACCAGCAGCCGCAGTACCAGCAGCCGCCGCAGTACCGACCGCAGGACGCGGCGCTGTTCGAGCGCTCCGCGCCGGTGGGGTCGGACGGGCGCCCTCCGCTCTGGGCGCCCTGGTACGGCATCGGCTTCGTCCAGGCGTACGCGCGCTACTGGAGGAAGTCCGTCCGCTTCGACGGGCGTGCGAGCCGGAGCGAGTTCTGGTGGGTGTACCTCTGGAACGTCGGGATCTCGATCGTGCTGGGAGTGGTCTGGGGCGTCGGCTTCGCCCAGTCCGGCCGTGAGACGTACACGACGCCGTCCGGCGTCGAGACGGTCGTCACCGAGCCGTCCGCGCTCTACCTGATCATGGGGTACGTGGGGACCCTGTGGATCCTCGCGATCGTGCTGCCCTCGCTCGCACTGGCGTGGCGACGACTGCACGACGCGAACCTGGCGGGTCCGTTCTTCTTCCTCGGCCTGGTCCCGTTCTTCGGCGGCATCGCGCTCCTCGTCCTCTACCTGCTCGACTCCAAGCCCGCGGGCGCCCGGTTCGACCGACCGGAGGGATCGCGGTGACGAACGGCGAGCAGCACGACCGGAACCCGTACCAGCAGCCGCAGCAGTCCGGCCAGCAGCAGCCGTCCGGCCAGCCCTACCCGCAGCCGTACCCGCAGTACCAGCAGCAGCTCCCGATCCCGCGGGACGAGAGCGGAGCCCCGCCGCTCTGGGCGCCGTGGTACGGAGCGGGATTCCTCGACGCGTTCACCCGGTTCTGGAAGAAGTACGCCCGCTTCGACGGCCGCGCGAGCCGCAGTGAGTTCTGGTGGTGGTTCCTGGCCGACGCCATCGTCGTGGTGGTCCTGCTCGGTGCGTACTTCGCGTCGCTCATCGTCTGGGTGTCCGACGCCACCACGACGGACGAGTACGGCACCACGACCTCGACCGGCGGGTTCCCCGGCGTCGCGCTCCTGTTCGCCGGACTGTTCGTGCTCTGGAGACTCGCGATCTTCATCCCCTGGCTCGCCCTCGGCTGGCGCCGCGTGCACGACGCCGGTCTCGCCGGACCGTTCTGGCTGATCTCCTTCGTGGGGGCGGGGATCGCCGGCATCGTGTTCGGGTGCCTCGAGCCGAGCCCCGCCGGGGCGCAGTACGACCAGCCGGACGCACCCCGGCCGCCGGCCTGACCGACCGCGACACGACGAAGCGGCCCGCCCCGAGAGGGGTGGGCCGCTTCGTCGCGTCGCGGGTCGAGCGGCGTTCAGACCACCCGGAGGCGGACCAGGGAGCCGTCCACGACGAGGTCGCGCACCGTGACGGACCGGTCGGCCGTCTGGAAGCGGAGCGCGCCTCCCGGCTGGTCGAACCAGGGCTGGACGAACGTGACCGTGACCATGAACGGCCGCTCCACCAGGTAGCGGTGCACCTCGGGCGCTGCCGCGACGTGCGGCGGCAGCGACCGCTGGGGGAGCGGGGTGTCGAGCGGGTGGAGGAGGTAGCCGTCCGGACCGCCGACGCGGTCGACGGGCACACCCGCCGGCACCTGGATGGTGAGCCCCTGCGGACCGGCCTGCGCCACCTGCTGCGCGAGCTGCGGGTACGTGGTGGCCGCACGGTCGCGGAACCCGTCGAGCTCGTGCCGGGGGATGTCCCGCGGAGCCGGGAACGCCCGGTTGAGGAACCGGCGGAGCATCTCCACCGCGTCGGCCTCGCCGCGCGCCGTGGCGAGACGACGGGCCGTGCCGTAGTCGACGACCTCGAGCGCGAAGTCACCGTGCTCCTCGGCGGGGACGACGCGGAGCGCCCCCTCGACCGGCGGCTCGGTGAGCGTCTCGCCGGGGAGCTGCACGTAGCGGATCGTGTAGCCGAGCTGGTCCAGGATGGGGCGGGTCTCCGCGAACGTCATGCGCGCGAGCCTACCGGCCGGTTGCATGCCGTTCGCCGAGACGCCGCCGCGAAGGCGGTGCGAGGAGGCCTCACACGCCGCCGCGCATGATCGCCTGCTTGACCTCGGAGATCGCCTTCGTCACCTGGATGCCGCGCGGGCACGCGTCGGTGCAGTTGAAGGTCGTGCGGCAGCGCCACACGCCCTCCTTGTCGTTGAGGATGTCGAGGCGCACGTTCGCGGAGTCGTCGCGGGAGTCGAAGATGAAGCGGTGCGCGTTCACGATCGCGGCCGGGCCGAAGTACTGCCCGTCCGTCCAGAACACGGGGCACGACGAGGTGCACGCGGCGCAGAGGATGCACTTCGTGGTGTCGTCGAAGCGGGCGCGGTCGGCGACGGACTGCACGCGCTCCTTGCCCTTCTCCGGCTTGCTCGACGCCTGCAGGAACGGCTGGACCTCGCGGTAGGACTGGAAGAACGGCTCCATGTCGACGACGAGGTCCTTCTCGAGCGGCAGGCCCTTGATCGCCTCGACGTAGATCGGCTTCGACACGTCGAGGTCCTTGATCAGGGTCTTGCACGCGAGCCGGTTGCGGCCGTTGATGCGCATCGCGTCCGAGCCGCAAACGCCGTGCGCGCACGAGCGGCGGAACGTCAGCGACCCGTCCTGCTCCCACTTGATCTGGTGCAGCGCGTCGAGGATGCGGTCCGTCGGGAGCATCATGACGTCGAAGTCCTGCCAGCGCGGCTCGTCGTCGACGTCCGGGTCGAACCGGCGGACGATGATCGTGACCGGGAACGAACCGGGAGGGGCGCTCTGCACGGTGTCGGTGCGCGGGCTGTCGGAGACCAGGGTGTCGGTCATCAGTACTTCCTCTCCATCGGCTGGTACCGGGTCACCACGACGGGCTTCCAGTCCAGCGTGATGTGGTCGTCGGCGAGCGACGAGTGCGGGTCACCCGTCAGGTACGCCATGGTGTGCTGCATGTAGTTCTCGTCGTCGCGCTTCGGGTAGTCGTCACGCATGTGGCCGCCGCGGCTCTCCTTGCGGTTCCGCGCCGAGAACACGACGACCTCGGCCAGGTCGAGCAGGAAGCCCAGCTCGACCGCCTCGAGCAGGTCCGTGTTGAAGCGCTTGCCCTTGTCCTGCACGGAGATGTTCAGGTAGCGCTCGCGCAGCTGGTGGATCGTCTCGGTCATCTTCGCGAGGGACTCGTCGGTCCGGAACACCTGCGCGTTCTTGTCCATCTCGTCCTGCAGCTCCTTGCGGAGCACCGCGATCCGCTCGGTGCCGGTCGAGGCGCGGAGCTGGTCGAGCATGCCGCGGACGCCGGCGGCCGGGTCCTCGGGCAGGGGCAGGAACTCCGCGGTCTGCACCCACTCGGCGGCGTTGTTGCCGGAGCGCTTGCCGAACACGTTGATGTCGAGCAGTGAGTTCGTGCCGAGGCGGTTCGAGCCGTGGACGGACACGCAGGCGCACTCACCGGCGGCGTAGAGGCCGGGCACGACCGTGGTGTTGTCGTACAGCACCTCGGCCTTGGTGTTCGTCGGGATGCCGCCCATCGCGTAGTGCGCGGTCGGCATGACGGGGACCGGCTCGACGACGGGGTCGACGCCCAGGTACGTGCGGGCGAACTCGGTGATGTCGGGGAGCTTGGTCTCGAGGACCTCGGCGCCCAGGTGCGTGCAGTCGAGCAGGACGTAGTCCTTGTTCGGTCCGGCGCCGCGACCCTCGGCGACCTCCTGCACCATGCAGCGCGCGACGATGTCACGCGGTGCGAGGTCCTTGATCGTCGGGGCGTACCGCTCCATGAAGCGCTCGCCCGAGGCGTTGCGGAGGATGGCGCCCTCACCGCGGGCACCCTCGGTGAGCAGGATGCCGAGGCCGGCCAGGCCGGTCGGGTGGAACTGGAAGAACTCCATGTCCTCGAGCGGCAGGCGCTTCCGCCACACGATGCCGACGCCGTCGCCGGTCAGGGTGTGCGCGTTCGAGGTGGTCTTGTACATCTTGCCGAAGCCGCCGGTCGCGAAGATCACGGCCTTGGCGTGGAACACGTGCAGCTCGCCGGTCGCGAGTTCGAACGCGACGACGCCGGCCGGCTGCTGGCGCGTGACGCCGTCCTCGCCCACGACGTCCACCATGACGAGGTCGAGCGCGTAGAACTCGTTGTGGAACTCGACGCCGAGCTTCACGCAGTTCTGGAACAGCGTCTGCAGGATCATGTGGCCCGTGCGGTCCGCCGCGTAGCAGGCCCGACGCACCGGGGCCTTGCCGTGGTCGCGGGTGTGCCCGCCGAAGCGCCGCTGGTCGATCTTGCCCTCGGGCGTGCGGTTGAACGGCAGCCCCATGTTCTCGAGGTCGATGACGGCGTCGATCGCCTCCTTTGCCAGGATCTCGGCGGCGTCCTGGTCGACCAGGTAGTCACCGCCCTTGATCGTGTCGAAGGTGTGCCACTCCCACGAGTCCTCCTCGACGTTCGCGAGGGCCGCGGCCATGCCGCCCTGCGCCGCTCCCGTGTGCGACCGCGTCGGGTACAGCTTCGAGATGACGGCCGTCTTCGCCTTCGGGCCGGCCTCGATGGCGGCCCGCATGCCGGCGCCGCCTGCGCCGATGATGACGATGTCGTGCTGGTGGTGGTGGACGGTGGTCTCGGTCACTGGGGCCTTTCAGGGTGGGTCAGCGCGCCGGCAGGGGTGTGCGCGGCGTGCTCGGAGGTCGTGGCGGCTGGTGCGTTCGCTGCAGTGCGGGCGCTACTGCGCGGGGCAGAACGACGGCAGGTCCGCGGCGGCCGCGCCGGCGGGGCACGGGTCGAAGGTCCAGCAGACGAGCAGGCCCAGCACGACGAGCGCGACGCAGGCGATGAGCACCGCGAGCAGCAGGGTCTTCCGGACGGCGGGCTTCGCGACGTAGTCGTTGATGATCGTCCGCATGCCGTTGGAGCCGTGCACCAGGGCGAGGACGAGCATCAGCGAGTCCCAGACCTGCCAGAACGGGTTGGCCCACTTGCCGGCGACGAAGGCGAAGTCGATCTGCTTGACGCCCTCGCCGGCGACCATGTTGACGAAGAGGTGGCCGAAGATGAGCACGACGAGCAGGACGCCCGAGGCGCGCATGTAGATCCACCCCCACTTCTCCCAGTTGGTGGTGCGGCGGGCAGCGGCGGCGGAGCGCGGGGGCTCGACGGTCTGTGTGGTCATGGCTGGTTCCGTCCCTTCGCCTACTGGAAGTCCGCGACGAGGTTCATGAGCTGGCGCGGGAGGAAGCCCGCGATGAGGACGGCCCACACGACCATGACGATCCAGAACATGGCGCGCTGGTACCGCGGACCCTTCGACCAGAAGTCGACCAGGATGATGCGCAGACCGTTGAGCGCGTGGAACACGATCGCCATGACGAGGGCGATCTCACCGAGGTTCATGATCGGCGTCTTGTACGTGCCGATCACGGCGTTGTACGCCTCGGGCGACAGCCGCACGAGCGCGGTGTCGAGGATGTGCACGAGCAGGAAGAAGTAGATCGCGACACCGGTGATGCGGTGCAGCACCCACGACCACATCCCCGTGGAGCCGCGGTACAGCGTCCCCTCCAGCTTCCGAGAGGCGCGGGGCGCCTCGATCGTCACCTTAGGTTCGACCAACGTCGTCCCGCCTGCGGTCTGCTCGGCCATGAGCTCGGCCCTCCCATAGGACGGGCTCGCCGATCGGCGAGCCCTTGCCGTTCGTGTTCGTGTGGAACACGTCCCATCCTATGCGCGTGCGCTGACACTCTCGTCCCACCCGGCACGGACCGCGCGCGTCGCCGTGGGCACGGCGCCGATCGTGCGGGCGGTGTCGTGGTGTGCGAGGAGCTCGTCGCCGACGGCCTCCCAGGTCGTGCCCTCGACCCGGAGCCGTCCGGCGGAGCCCATGCGCGCGGCGGCGTCCGGGTCGCCGAGGACTCCGAGGACGGCCCGGCGGAGGGCCTGCGGGGCGTCCGGGTCGTACAGCTCGCCGTCCAGACCGGGCGCGACGAGGTCGATCGGGCCGCCAGCTGCGGGGGCGACCACGGGCAGACCGCTGGCGTGCGCCTCCTGCAGGGTCTGTCCGAACGTCTCCGCGGGGCCCGTGTGCACGAAGACGTCGAGCATCGCGTAGGCGTCGGCGAGGGCCTCCCCGCGCAGCGGGCCGGTGAAGGTGACGTCGAGGTGGCGCAGCCGCCGCTCGAGGGAGGCCCGCGCCGGACCGCCGCCGGCGACCACGATCCGGACGCCGGGGATCCCGCCGAGCTCCGCGAGCCGTTCGACCTCCTTCTCGGGTGCGAGCCGACCGACGTACCCGACGATCGTCTCGCCGCCGGGCGCGATCCGGCGACGGGCCGCGCGCACCGCCGCCGAGCGACGTCGGTCCGGGCGGAACAGGTCGGTGTCGACACCGCGGCCCCAGCGGGCGACGCGGGGCACGCCGTCCTCGGCGAGCATCGCCGCGGTCGCGCTGGACGGGGCGAGCGTCAGCGACGCCCCGGCGTGGATGCGACCGAGGATCCTCCTGACCAGCGGGACGGTCGCGGTCAGGCCGTTGCGGCGGGCGAACCCGGCCACGTCGGTCTGGAAGACGGCGACGGAGGGGATGCCGAGCCTCCCGGCCGCCGTGATCGCGCGTCCGCCCAGCAGGAAGGGGCTGGCCGCGTGCAGCACGTCGGCGCCGGAGGCGGCGAGGATCGTGTCGAGCACGGGGTGGGGGAGGGCGACCGGGAACTGCCGGTACGCGACCGCCGGCACCCGGTGGACGTCGAAGGAGCGGTACCGCTCGACCCGGGTCCTCGAGCGGAACTGTGCGAGGCCGGGGGTGTCCGGCGCGATGACGACCGCGCGGTGGCCGCGGCGCTCCAGGTGGTCGAGGACCGCCAGGACACTGGTGGTCACGCCGTTGAGGGTGGGCAGGAAGCTCTCGGTCACGACGGCGACGGTCCGCTGGGACGTGCCGCGCTCCACGCTGCGTGCGCTCATGGTGCTGCCCATGGTCCGCGGCCGTCGTGACCGGTCGGGGCGGTGCGGGTGAACGCGCGGCGCGCAGGCGGTGAACACGGCGGGTGCGGCCGGGAGGCGCGGTGCGGGCCCGGCGCGCAGGGTGCGGTCAGCGACAGGTCGCGTCGGGCCGGGGTCGGGTCGGCCGGGGTCGCGTCGGGCCGGGTCGCGTCCGGCCGGTCTGCGGACTCCCGCACCACGCGTGCGGGGAACGTGCGGGGGACGTCCAGGTGGCCGACGGCCGCACCGGTACGGTGAGCGGGTGGCAGACGCACTCGAGGACTTCTACGCGATCATCCCGGCCGGCGGCATCGGCTCCCGGCTGTGGCCGCTCTCCCGCGCCGACGCGCCCAAGTTCCTGCACGACCTGACCGGCTCCGGGGCCTCGCTCCTCCGGCAGACCTGGGACCGGCTCGCCCCGCTCGCCGGCGACCAGCGGATCATGGTCGTCACCGGCCGGGCGCACCGCGCAGCGGTCGAGGCGCAGCTGCCGGGCGTCGCGGACCACAACGTGGTGCTCGAGAGCGAGCCGAAGGACTCCACCGCGGCCATCGGCCTGGCGGCGGCGATCCTGCGCCGGCGGGAGCCCGACGTCGTCATCGGGTCCTTCGCGGCGGACCACGTCATCGGGGACGCCCGCGGCTTCCGCCGCTCCGTGCGCGAAGCGGTGGCCGCCGCCCGCGCCGGGTACATCGCCACCATCGGCATCACGCCGACGGAGCCGGCGATCGGGTTCGGGTACATCCACGCCGACGGCGTCGCGCTCGAGGTCGAGGGCGCCGCCACCGTGCACGCCGTGCGGTCGTTCGTCGAGAAGCCCGACCTGGAGACCGCCACCGCGTACCTGGAGGAGGGCAACTACCTCTGGAACGCCGGCATGTTCATCGCCCGCGCCGACGTGCTGCTGGCCGAGATCGGCCGGACGAAGCCCGAGCTGCTCGCGGGCATCGAGGAGCTCGCGGCTGCGTGGGACACCTCGTCCCGCGGGGCCGTCGTCGACGCCGTCTGGCCCGGGCTCGAGAAGATCGCGATCGACTACACCGTCGCCGAGCCGGCCGCGGCCGCCGGACGCATGGCGGTCGTGCCCGGCGACTTCGACTGGGACGACGTGGGCGACTTCGCGTCGCTCGCGAAGCTGCAGTCCGGCGGTCGGGCGAACAACCTCGCCGTGCTCGGCGACGGCGCACGCATCCTCGCGGACTCGTCGAGCGGCATCGTCGTGGCCCACAGCCAGCGGCTCATCTCGCTCATCGGGGTCGAGGACATCGTCGTCGTCGACACCCCGGACGCCCTGCTCGTCACGACGAGTGCGAACGCGCAGCGGGTCAAGGGTGTGGTGGACGCACTGAAGATCAGCGGTCGAGGCGACGTGCTGTAGCGCTCCACCACGAAATGCCTCCGGACCCCCAGGAGTGGGGGCGCGGGAGTGACGCTGCGTTACGGGCGCGTTTCGACGGGGTCGCGATCCCGTAACTGATCCCAGGAGTCCTCCAGGGGCGTTCTGTACCGGCTCGACGGTCGTGTACTGTCGCCACGATCGCCCGGAACAGCACGTGGTCCGGGCACCGCCCCCCGGAGGAACCAACCCGTGACATCTCGTACCCGTCAGGTCGTGCTCAGCGGCCTCGCGCTCGTCGGCACCATGGCCGTCCTGGCCGGCTGCTCGGCAGCCCCGTCCGACACCGCCTCGGCGAAGAAGACCGACTTCCGCCCCTGCATGGTCTCCGACGCCGGCGGCTTCGACGACAAGTCGTTCAACCAGCTCGGCTACGAGGGCATGGTCGACGCGGCGAAGGAGCTCGGCGCCGACTCGAACAAGGCCGAGTCGAAGGACGCCACGGTCTACGACTCGAACATCGAGCAGCTCGTCAACCAGAACTGCAACCTGATCATCACGGTCGGCTTCAACCTCGCCGACGCCACGAAGAAGCAGGCCGCGGCGAACCCGGACACCGAGTTCGCGATCATCGACGACAACTCGATCGACGCCAAGAACGTCAAGCCGATCACCTTCGACACCTCGCAGGCGGCGTTCCTCGCCGGCTACGCGGCCGCGTCGTACTCGAAGACCGGCGTCGTCGGCACCTTCGGCGGCATGCAGATCCCGACCGTCACCATCTTCATGGACGGCTTCGCGGACGGCGTCGCCTACTACAACGAGCAGAAGAAGAAGGACGTCAAGGTCGTCGGCTGGAACGTCGAGACCGGCAAGGGCTCCTTCACCGGTGGCTTCGAGGCGGGCACGCAGGCCAAGTCCGTTGCGCAGACGCTCCTCGACCAGGACGCCGACGTGATCCTGCCGGTCGGTGGCCCGATCTACCAGTCGGCTGCCGAGGCGATCAAGGACGCGAACAACGGCTCCGTCCTCATCGGCGCGGACAGCGACCTCTACGAGGCCGATCCCCGCTACAAGGACATCGCCTTCACCTCGGTGATGAAGGGCATGCGCCCGGCCGTCAAGGACGTCGTCGAGCAGGCGGCGGACGACAAGTTCTCGAAGGAGCCGTACGTCGGCACCCTGAAGAACGACGGCGTCGGCATCGCGCCGTTCCACGACTACGAGTCGAAGGTCGACTCGGGTCTGCAGGACGAGCTCGACACGATCAAGTCGGGCATCATCGACGGCTCGATCAAGGTCGAGACCCAGTCGAACAAGTAGTCGGGTGAACGCGGGCGGGGGATCGATCCTCCGCCCGCGTTTCCGCGCGTCCGCCCACGGGTGGCGTGCTGACCAACAGGAACGCAGTAGACACCATGAAGCTCGAACTCCGCGGCATCACGAAGCGGTTCGGCCCGCTCGTCGCCAACGACCACATCTCCCTCACCGTCGAACCCGGTGAGGTGCACTGTCTCCTCGGTGAGAACGGTGCGGGCAAGTCCACCCTGATGAACGTGCTCTACGGCCTGTACCAGGCGGACGAGGGCGAGATCCTGCTCGACGACGTCGTGCAGGACTTCGACGGTCCCGGCGACGCCATGCGCTCGGGCATCGGCATGGTCCACCAGCACTTCATGCTCGTGCCGGTGTTCACCGTCGCCGAGAACGTCATGCTCGGCCAGGAGCAGACCACGTTCGGCGGTCGGCTCGACCTGGCGGGCGCCCGGCAGCGCGTCCGCGACATCAGCGACCGCTTCGGGTTCGACGTCGACCCCGACGCCCGGGTCGAGGACCTGCCCGTCGGCGTGCAGCAGCGCGTCGAGATCATCAAGGCGCTCTCGCGGGACGCGAAGGTGCTCGTCTTCGACGAGCCGACCGCCGTCCTCACGCCGCAGGAGACCGACGAGCTGATGGGCATCATGCGCCAGCTCCGTGCGGCCGGCACCGCCATCGTCTTCATCACGCACAAGCTCCGCGAGGTGCGCGAGGTCGCCGACCGCATCACCGTCATCCGTCTCGGCAAGGTCGTGGGCGAGGCGTCCCCGACCGCCACGAACAACGAGCTCGCCGCGCTCATGGTCGGGCGTGCGGTCTCGCTCGTCGTCGACAAGGCGCCCGCGTCCGGGGGCGAGGACGCCCTCGTGGTCGACGGCGTCACCGTGACCGACGCCTCGGGCGTCGTGCTCGTGGACGACGTCTCGTTCTCCGTCCGACGCGGCGAGATCCTCGCCATCGCCGGGGTGCAGGGCAACGGCCAGACCGAGCTCACCGAGGCGATCATCGGGCTCGAGCCCGTGCACGCCGGGCGGATCACGCTCGACGGCCGGGAGCTCACCGGTCGCACCGTCAAGCAGGTGCTCGACGCCGGCGTCGGCTTCGTGCCCGAGGACCGCAAGGAGGACGGCCTGGTCGGCGAGTTCACCATCGCCGAGAACCTCATGCTCGACCGCGCCGACCACGACGAGTTCGTCCGAGCCGGCACCATCCGGGCCGCCGAGCGCGACGCGTTCGCCGACGAGAAGATCGCCGAGTTCGACATCCGCACGCCGTCCCGCACCACCGCGGCGGGCCGGCTGTCCGGCGGCAACCAGCAGAAGATCGTCCTCGCCCGCGAGCTCAGCCGCGAGCTGCGGCTGTTCGTCGCGGCGCAGCCGACGCGCGGCATCGACGTCGGGTCGATCGAGTTCGTGCACAAGCGCATCGTCGCCACCCGCGACACCGGCGTCCCGGTCATCGTCGTCTCCACGGAGCTCGACGAGGTCGTGGCGCTCGCCGACCGGATCGCGGTCATGTACCGCGGCGGCATCGTCGGCATCGTCCCCGCGGACACCCCGCGCGACGTCCTCGGCCTGATGATGGCCGGGGAGATCCCCGAAGGAACGGAGCTGGCAGCGTGAGCACCCCCACGCCAGACGACGCACGGCCGGCGACCCCGGCCGAGGCGTCCACCGACGACCGCCTGCAGGACGTCGAGGGCACCCCGCACCTCATGACGGACTCGGCGGAGGACACCGAGCGCCGCGCCGGCGGCGGTGACCGCTGGAGCACCGCGCTGCAGAGCATCGTCAACGGGTCCGTGCTCGTCACGGTCCTCGCCGTCGTGCTCGCGCTCGTCGCCTGCGGCATCCTCATCGCCGTCACCGACGAGAACGTCCGCGCCGCGGCCGGCTACTTCTTCGCCCGTCCCGCCGACACCTTCCGGGCGGTCGGCACGGCCGTGGGCGGCGCCTACTCCTCGCTGTTCCAGGGATCGGTCGTCAACTTCGGTGCGGCCTCGTTCGCGCAGGCGATCGCCCCGATCACGCGCTCGGTCGACTACGCCGTGCCGCTGATCGCGGCCGGTCTCGGCATCGCGCTGTCGTTCCGCGCCGGCCTGTTCAACATCGGCGGCCAGGGCCAGATCCTCGTCGGCGCCGCGGCGGCCGGCTGGGTCGGGTTCTCGTTCGACGGTCCCGCCGTGGTCCACATCCCCCTCACCGTCGCCGCGGGCATCGTCGGCGGCGCGATCTGGGGCGGCATCGTCGGGCTCCTCAAGGCCCGCACCGGTGCCAACGAGGTCGTCCTGACGATCATGCTCAACTACGTCGCGCTGTACCTGGTGAGCTACCTGCTCCGCACCCCGGGGCTGCTGCAGGCACCGGGCAGCTCGAACCCGATCTCGCCCGCGACGAAGGAGAGCGCCGTCTTCCCGGCGCTGTTCGGGCCGCGCTTCGGGATCGACCTCGGCTTCGTCGTCGCCCTCCTCGCGGTCGTCGTCGTGTGGTGGCTCGTCAACAAGTCGTCGCTCGGCTTCCGCTTCCGCACGATCGGTGAGAACCCGCGTGCGGCCCGCGTCGCCGGCATGAGCGTGCCCGCCCTGACGATCTGGGTGATGGTCATCTCCGGCGCGCTCGTCGGCATCGCCGGCGCCTACCAGGTGCAGGGGGCCGTCACGTCCGGCTTCACCTCGGGCATCGACGCCGGCATCGGCTTCGACGCCATCACGGTCGCGCTGCTCGGCCGCTCCAAGCCGTGGGGCGTCTTCTGGGCGGCGATCCTGTTCGGTGTCCTGAAGAACGGCGGCTACGCCATGCAGGCCGCGAACGACATCCCGATCGACATCGTCGGCGTCATCCAGGCCCTCATCGTCCTCTTCATCGCCGCTCCGCCCCTCGTCCGCGCGATCTTCCGGATCCCGCAGCCGGGCGCCCGACGCCGCGCCCGTGGCGCGAAGAACCCCCGGAAGGCGGTCGCCGCATGAGCACCATCAGCCCCACCGCGGCATCCGCACCCGCGCTCTCCGACCGTCCGGTCGAGACCACCCGCAGCTGGAAGGCGCCGATCGGCTTCGCCGTCTTCACGGTCCTGGCCGTGCTGTTCTTCGGCGTCCTGCACCGCTCCGGCGACACCACGTTCCGGCTCGCGAACGGCGGCGACTTCTTCGCGCTGCCGAACGTGCTCCTGCCGGCGACCGGCACGGGCATCGTCGTCATCGTCCTGCTCGCCCTCGTCACGGTGTACGCCGTCGTCGAGGTCCGCGGCTCGCGCCGGGTCCCGCTCTGGGTCACCGCGGTCTTCGCGGTCCTCTTCGTCATCGGCTTCCTGACGTGGTCGGCGGCGGGGGACACCATCCCCGTGCCCGGCCTGCTCGTCGGTGCGCTCGGCCTGAGCGTCCCGCTCGTGTTCGGTGCCCTCGGCGGCGTCATCTCCGAGCGGGTCGGCGTCGTGAACATCGCCATCGAGGGCCAGTTCCTCGCCGGCGCCTTCACGTCGGCGATGATCGCCTCGCTCACCGGCTCCGCGTGGGTCGGCCTCGTCGGTGCGCTCGTCGCCGGTGTCCTGGTGTCGTTCGTCCTCGCGGCGTTCAGCATCAAGTACCTGGTCGACCAGGTGATCGTCGGTGTCGTCATCAACGCGTTCATCTCCGGCCTCACCGGCTTCCTGTACTCGCAGGTGCTGTCGCCGAACGAGCAGACGCTGAACATCGGCATCCGCTTCCCGAAGATCGAGATCCCGCTGCTGCACCAGATCCCGGTCATCGGCCCGGTCTTCTTCGAGCAGACCGTCGTGGTCTACCTGGCCTACGTCGCGGTCGCGGTCGTCACCTTCGCGCTGTTCAAGACCCGCTGGGGCCTCCGCCTCCGCGCGGTCGGCGAGCACCCGCAGGCGGCGGACACGGTCGGCATCAACGTCGCCCGCACGCGCTTCTGGAACGTCTCGCTCGCCGGCGCGATCGCCGGTCTGGGCGGTGCGTACTTCACGCTCGACGCGGTCGGACCGTTCACGAAGGACATGACCGCGGGGGCGGGCTACATCGCCCTCGCCGCCGTGATCTTCGGTCGGTGGGACCCGATCCGTGCGACGCTCGCGGCGCTGCTGTTCGGCTTCGCGTCGAACCTGCAGAACATCCTCGGCGCGATCGACTCGCCCGTGCCGAGCGAGTTCCTGCTCATGCTGCCCTACGTGGTGACGATCTTCGCGGTCGCCGGCCTGGTCGGACAGTCGCGGGGACCGGCTGCCACCGGCAAGCCGTACATCAAGAGCTGACGGACGGGAGGCACGGCACATGACCGACACGGACCACACGGGTGACCAGGGGGTCACCACCGACCCCGCGACCGGCGAGCCGGTCTGGACGGACCCGGCCACGACCCTCCAGGCCGACACCGAGGTCGACGTCGACGCGAGCGTCGACGTCGACGCGAGCGTCGACGTCGACTGGACCGCCCTGCGGGAGGCCGCGACCGCCGCGATGCGGCGGGCGTACGCGCCGTACTCGTCGTTCCCGGTGGGCGCCGCGGCGCTCACCGACGACGGCCGGATCGTCTCCGGCTGCAACGTCGAGAACGCGTCCTACGGCGTCACCCTGTGCGCCGAGTGCTCGCTCGTCTCGCAGCTGCACATGACCGGCGGCGGCAGGCTCGTCGCGTTCACGTGCGTGGACGGCGACGGCGCGACGCTCATGCCGTGCGGACGCTGCCGACAGCTCCTCTTCGAGCACTCGACCGAGGGCATGCTGCTCGAGACGGTCTCGGGCATCCGCACCATCGACGAGGTCCTGCCCGACGCGTTCGGGCCGCGCACCCTCGCCACCTACCAGCAGGAGCACTGACATGGCCGTCGAGCCGTTCGACACCGTCGACCTCATCCGCACGAAGCGTTCCGGCGACGCGCTGAGCACGCCCGAGATCGACTGGCTGGTCGACGCCTACACGCGCGGCTACGTCGAGGACCCGCAGATGGCGGCCCTCGCGATGGCGATCTTCCTCAACGGCATGGAGCGCCGGGAGATCAAGGACCTCACGCTGGCGATGATCGCGTCGGGGGAGCGGATGTCGTTCGGCTCGCTCGGCAAGACGACCGTGGACAAGCACTCCACGGGCGGCGTCGGCGACAAGATCACGCTGCCGCTGGCGCCCCTCGTGGCGTCGTTCGGCGTCGCGGTGCCGCAGCTGTCCGGGCGCGGGCTCGGGCACACGGGCGGCACGCTCGACAAGCTCGAGTCGGTCCCCGGCTGGCAGGCGGCGATCTCGAACGACCGCATGATGGACGTGCTCCGTGACGTCGGCGCGGTCATCTGCGCGGCCGGCTCCGGCCTGGCTCCCGCGGACAAGAAGCTCTACGCGCTCCGCGACACCACCGGCACCGTCGAGTGCATCCCGCTCATCGCGTCGAGCATCATGTCGAAGAAGATCGCCGAGGGCACGGGCGCGCTCGTGCTCGACGTGAAGTTCGGCTCCGGCGCGTTCATGCCGACGTACGAGGCATCGCGAGAGCTCGCGCAGACCATGGTCGACCTCGGGAACGACGCCGGGGTCGCGACCTCGGCGCTGCTGACCGACATGGAGGTCCCGCTCGGGCTGACGATCGGCAACGCGCTCGAGGTGCGCGAGTCGGTCGCGGTCCTCGAAGGCGATGGTCCGGCCGACGTCGTCGAGCTGACGGTCGCGCTGGCCACCGAGATGCTCACGCTCGCCGGGCTGCCGGACGCCGACCCGGCGGCCGCACTCGCCGACGGCCGTGCGATGGACACCTGGCGGCGGATGATCGAGGCGCAGGGCGGCGACGCGTCCGCCGCGCTCCCGGTCGCCCGCGAGCAGCACGTCGTCACCGCGACGGAGTCCGGGGTGCTCGTGCAGCAGGACGCCCTGCCGTTCGGCATCGCCGCGTGGCGACTGGGCGCCGGTCGGGCCCGGGCGCAGGACCCCGTGCAGGCGGGGGCGGGCATCGAGCTGCACGTCAAGCCGGGCGACACCGTCACCGCCGGGCAGCCGCTGTGGACGCTCCACACCGACGAGGCCGACCGCTTCGACCGCGCGCTCGCATCGCTCGAGGGTGCGTGGGCGATCGGGACGTCGGCCGAGCCCCGTGGGCCGATCGTGCGCGAGCGCATCGCGTCCTGACCACGTCCGGAGGCTTCCCGCACCGCTGTGGGAAGCCTCCAGTGCGTGTCGGCCGCTGTTGTCCACAGGTACCTGCACGGAGTCGGTGACCACCGATAGCCTGGACCGCATGAGCGCCGACGCCCCGACCCACCGCCTGCCCGACGCCGGAGCGGTCATCGACGACCTGCCGAAGGTCTCGCTGCACGACCACCTCGACGGCGGCCTCCGGCCCGCGACGATCGTCGAGCTCGCCGCAGAGGCCGGCATCGACCTGCCGACCACCGACCCCGAGGCACTCGGGCAGTGGTTCGCCGACCAGGCGGACTCGGGTTCGCTCGTCGAGTACCTGAAGACCTTCGACGTCACGACCTCGGTGATGCAGACGGCCCCGCAGCTGCACCGCGTCGCGAAGGAGTTCGTCGAGGACCTCGTCGCCGACGGCGTCGTCTACGGCGAGATCCGCTGGGCGCCCGAGCAGCACCTGCGCGGTGGACTGACCCTCGACGAGACGGTGGAGGCCGTGCAGGCCGGCATCGCCGAGGCCGTCGACGCGGCCGGCGGCTCGATCCGCATCGGGCAGCTCGTCACCGCGATGCGGCACGCCGACCGGTCCCTCGAGATCGCCGAGCTCGCCGTCCGGCACCGCGACCGCGGCGTCGTCGGCTTCGACATCGCGGGGGCTGAGGCCGGCTTCCCGCCGGCGAACCACCGGGCCGCCTTCGACTACCTGGCGTCCGAGCTCTTCCCGACGACGGTCCACGCCGGCGAGGCCGACGGCCTGGCCTCGATCCGCTCGGCACTCGTCGACGGCCGGGCGCTCCGCCTCGGCCACGGCGTGCGGATCTTCGAGGACGTCACGCTGTCCGACGCCGGTGACGGGTCGACCCTCGCCGCCCTCGGCGAGGTCGCCTCGTGGGTGCGCGACCGGGAGATCCCGCTCGAGGTCGCGCCGTCCTCGAACCTGCAGACCGGTGCGATCGCGGCGTGGGGCGACGACCTCGCCGACCACCCGTTCGACGTGCTGTACCAGCTCGGCTTCCGCGTCACGGTGAACACCGACAACCGCCTGATGAGCCGGACGTCGCTCTCCCGCGAGCTCGCCCTGCTCGCCGGCACCTTCGGGTACGACCTCGACGACCTCGCCGCCTTCCAGATCAACGCCGCGCTCGGCTCGTTCCTGCCGCTCGAGGACCGCGAGGAGATCATCGCGACCATCACGGCCGGACACCAGGAGGCGTAGTCCGATGTCCCTCCCGCCGCTGCCGGACGACGCGGTCGTGCTCGGGGCCGACGCGTCCTCGTGGCGTGAGGCGCTCGGGCTCGTCGGTGCGGCACTCGTGCGCTCCGGGGCCGCGACGCCGCCGTACACGGACGCCATGGTCGAGCTCGTCGAGGAGCACGGCCCGTACATCGTGATCTCGCCCGGGCTGGCCTTCGCGCACGCCCGGCCGGGGCCCGCGGTGCTGCGGGACGGCCTGGCGGTCGTGACCCTGCGCGGACCGGTGTCGTTCGGGCACCCGCACAACGACCCCGTGTCGGTCGTGCTGGGGCTGGCGGTGGCGGAGGTCGGCACGCACCTCGAGTCGATCGGCGCGATCGCGAACACGTTCAACGACGACACCGTGACCGGGCGCCTCGCAGCGGCGTCCTCGGCGGACGAGGTCCGGACGATCCTCGGGGCACCGGCGTGAAGATCGTGACCATCTGCGGCGCGGGCATCGGCTCGAGCGGCATCCTCAAGGTGAACGCCGAGAAGGCCCTCGGCGCGCTCGGGCTGTCGGCGTCGGTCGTCGCGGCGGACGTGGGGTCCGTGCGCGCCGTCGCCGAGGACGCGAACGTGATCCTCACGAGCGCGGAGTTCGTCGAGGCGATCGGGGACACCTACGCCGAGGTCATCGTGATCCGGAACCACTTCGACCAGGGCGAGATCACCGCGGCCGTGGACCGGGCGCTCGGGGAGCACTGACGGCTGTCCACAGGGCCGCGTGGTCGGCTCTCCGCTCGACGCTCGCGCCCTAGGATCGGGGCATGAGCACGGAGAACCCGCTGAACGACCCCGCCGCCGACCCGTTCGAGGTCGCCCGCGACGCCGCCGCCGTCATCGCCGACCGGTCCGGCATCGAGCGGCACGACATCGCCCTCACCCTCGGGTCCGGGTGGGGCAAGGCCGCCGACATCATCGGCGAGACCGTGTCCGAGATCCCCGCGGCCGAGGTCCCCGGCTTCAGTGCCTCCGCCGTGCCCGGGCACTCCGGCACGGTGCGTTCGATCCGCCTCGAGGACGGCCGTCACGCGCTCGTCATCGGTGCCCGCACCCACTACTACGAGAACCACGGCGTCCGCCGCGTCGTGCACAGCGTCCGCACCGCCGCCGCCACGGGGGCGTCGATCATGGTGCTGACGAACGGCGCCGGTGGCATCAAGGAGACCTGGACGCCCGGCACCCCGGTGCTCATCAGCGACCACATCAACCTCACCGCGGACAGCCCGCTCGAGGGCGCGACGTTCGTCGACCTGACCGACCTGTACTCGTCGCGGCTGCGCGAGGTCGCGAGGTCGATCGACCCGAGCCTCGACGAGGGCGTCTACACGCAGTTCCGCGGCCCCCACTACGAGACCCCGGCCGAGGTCCAGATGGCGAAGACCATCGGCGGGCACATCGTCGGCATGTCGACCGCGCTCGAGGCCATCGCCGCCCGCCAGGCCGGGATGGAGGTCCTCGGCTTCTCCCTCATCACGAACCTCGCCGCGGGCATCCAGAAGACGCCGCTGTCGCACACCGAGGTCCTCGAGGCCGGCAAGCAGGCCGAGCCGGTCATCGCCGACCTCCTCGCCCGCGTGGTGGCGGCACTGTGACCCGGCACGACGGCCCCTCCGACGGCGCCATCGCGGACGGTGACCTCGGCGAGGGCGCCGAACCCCTCGACGGTCTGGAGGCGCTCCTCACCACCGCCAGGTCGTGGTCGTCCCAGGACCCGGACGACGAGACCCGCGCCGAGCTCGACACGCTCGTCTCGTCCGCCGCGTCCGGGGACGCCGCAGCGGCGGACTCGCTGCGCGAGCGCTTCTCCGGCCGCCTGACGTTCGGTACCGCAGGCCTCCGCGCCGAGCTCGGAGCCGGGCCGCAGCGGATGAACCGCGTCGTCGTGACGCAGGCCGCCGCCGGCCTGGCGCGCTTCCTGATCGACACCGGGCGCGACCGGAGCGTCGTGATCGGGTACGACGGCCGCGTGAACTCCGACGTGTTCGCCCGCGACTCCGCCGAGGTGATGCGCGGCCTCGGGCTCGAGGTCACGCTGCTGCCGTCGGCGCTGCCCACACCGGTGCTCGCGTTCGCCGTCCGGCACCTCGGGGTCGGCGCGGGCGTGATGGTCACCGCCAGCCACAACCCGCCGCGGGACAACGGCTACAAGGTGTACCTCGGCGGCGAGGACGACGGGTCGCAGATCGTGCCGCCGGTCGACGGCGAGATCGCCGCGGCGATCGACGCCGTCGCCGCCGGTGACGTGCGCGAGCTCGCCCGGGCGACCGACTACACGGTGGCGGGCGACGCCCTGGTGCAGGCCTACGTCGACGCGACGGCCGCGACGGTGCCGGCCCCGAGCCTCCCGGTCGACGCCCAGCCGACGGTCGTCTACACGGCGATGCACGGTGTCGGGTGGGAGACCGCCCGCGCGGTGTTCGCCGCCGCGGGCTTCGCCGAGCCGGCCGTCGTGCCGGAGCAGATCGAGCCGGACGGGGCGTTCCCGACGGTGTCGTTCCCGAACCCGGAGGAGCCGGGCGCGATGGACCTGGCGATCGCCCGGGGCGTCGCCGTCGGTGCCGACCTGGTCATCGCCAACGACCCCGATGCCGACCGTCTCGCGCTCGCGATCCCGGACGGCTCCGGGTCGTTCCGACGGCTGTCCGGCAACGAGGTCGGCTGGCTGCTCGGATGGCGCGCGGCCGCCCGCGCCGAGGAGGCCGGCACCGGCGGGACCCTCGCCGCGTCGATCGTCTCCTCGCCGGCGCTCGCCCGCGTCGCCGAGCACCACGGCCTGGCCTACCGGGACACCCTGACCGGCTTCAAGTGGGTGTCGCGCGTCCCCGACCTGGTCTTCGGCTACGAGGAGGCGCTCGGCTACCTGGTCGACCCCGCGGTCGTCCGCGACAAGGACGGGATCTCGGCCGCGCTCGCGCTGCTCGACCTCGCCGTGTCGCTCGCCGCCTCGGGGAAGACCATCGCCGACGAGCTCGACGCGTTCGCGGTGCGGTTCGGGGCGTTCGCGTCCGGGCAGGTCGCCACGCGTGTCGACGACCTGTCGCGGATCGGCGAGGTCATGGCGGCCCTGCGCGCTGCTGCGCCGACGACGCTCGGTGGCCGGACGGTGTCGCAGGTGACCGACTACGTCGACGGCGTCGAGGGCTTCCCGCCCTCCGACATCCTGCGCTACGACCTCGACGGGGGTGCGCGGGTCATCGTGCGCCCGAGCGGGACCGAGCCCAAGGTGAAGGTGTACATCGACACCGTGGCGCAGTCGCCCGCCGAGGCGCAGGCGCTCGTCGACGCCCTCGCCGCCGACGTCCGCCCGCTGGTGTCGTAGCCCGCCGGCGCCGCCGCCGCGCGCCGCCGCCGCCGCCACCGCGCTGTCGAACCGCGGATCCGACATCGAACCACGCCCTGCGCCTGGTTCGACGTCGGATCCGTGGTTCGTCACTCGTCGTCGCGGCGCTGTGGAACGGGGGCGTCCTCCACGCCGCGGCCGTCGAGCGCGGTCGGGGAGCCCGAGGATCGGCATCCTGACCAGATGACCGTTCCGAACGTCGTCCGAGAGCACCCGGACCCGGCCGCGGCACGCCGCCAGCGGCGCATGGTCGAGCGTGGGGCGCTGGTCGTGATCGGCTACGGGGCGTTCGCCGTCCAGGCCGAGTGGGACGTGGCGACCGAGTGGGAGCGACACATCGCTCGGACGAGGGCAGCGCACGAGCGAGCACCCGAGACCGTGGTGTCCCACGCATCCGCGGTCGTGCTCCACCGCCTGCCGTGGATCCTGCCCGTGCCCGACCGGGTGACGCTGACCGATCCCCGCCGGACCACGACGCAGCGGACCCGGCACGTCGACAAGGTGCCCGGTGCCGGCCGTCGGGTGCGCACCGCGGTCGTCGACGGACTGGTCGTCACCGACGTCCCCGAGACGGCGATCGACGTCCTCCTACGGTACGACCGTGGCCGTGCGCTGGCGGTCGCGGACGCGGCCGTCCGTCGGGGCGTGGAGCAGTCGGACCTCCAGGAGATGCTCACGCGACGGCTCCCCGTCCGCGCGCACCGCCGCGCTCGACAGGTGCTCGGACTCGCGTACGGGCTGTCCGAGTCGGCGGGGGAGAGCGTCACGCACCTGGTCATGCACGACGTCGGCTGCCCGCCGCCCGTCCAGCAGCAGGTGTTCAACGACGCTTCGGGTCTGATCGGCCGGGTCGACTTCTGGCTGCCTGACCAGGGCCTCGTCGTCGAGTTCGACGGGCTCGCGAAGTACCGCGATCCCGATCTGCGCGTCGGGCGTTCCGCGGACGAGGTCGTCATCGCGGAGAAGCTCCGCGAGGACCGCCTCCGAGCGCTCCCGGAGGTGCGCGGCGTCATCCGCCCGGTCTGGCGTGACGTCGTCCCGGGAGGACGCTTCCCCGCGATGCTGGCCGATGCCGGCGTCCCGGTGCGTCGTGGGCTCCGCGTGACGCCCGAGTGGTGAGCGCGACGAACCACGAAAGCGACGTCGAACCAGGGGTGGGCCGTGGTTCGACGTCGCTTTCGTGGTTCGAAGCGGAGTGGCCCTACGCGAGCTCGAGCAGCACGTGGCCGGACGAGACCGTCTGGCCGACGGGGGCGTTCAGCCCCGTGACGACGCCGTCCCGCGGGGCCTGCACGGGCTGCTCCATCTTCATGGCCTCGAGGACGACGAGCAGGTCGCCCTTCACCACGGTGTCACCCTCGGCGACCGCGGTCTTCACGACCGTGGCCTGCATCGGCGACGTCACGGAGCCGGACGACACCAGACCGCCCTTCACGCCGGACGACCGGCGCTTCGGGGGAGCGGACGGGCCCGCGGGGCGACGGCCAGCAGCACCGGCGGCGCCACCGCCGACGATCGACGGCATGGTGACCTCGATGCGCTTGCCCTGGACCTCGACGACGACGCTCTCGCGCGCCACGGGAGCCGGGAGCTCCTCGGGGGAACCGCTCCAGGCGGGGATGTCGTTCTGGAAGTCGGTCTCGATCCACTGCGTGTACACGCTGAACGGCGTCGCGTCGTCCGTGGCGAAGGCCGGGTCGGACACGACGGCGCGGTGGAAGGGCAGCACGGTCGGCAGACCGGTGACCTCGAACTCGGCGAGGGCACGACGGGAGCGCTCGAGCGCCTCCTCGCGCGTGGCGCCGGTGACGATCAGCTTCGCGAGCATCGAGTCGAACGAGCCGGACACGACGTCGCCGGACACGACGCCCGAGTCGACACGGACGCCGGGGCCGGACGGGGCGTTGAACGCGTGGACGGGGCCGGGCGCCGGGAAGAAGTTGCGGCCCGGGTCCTCGCCGTTGATGCGGAACTCGAACGAGTGGCCGCGGGGGGCGGGGTCCTCGTAGTCGAGCGTGCCGCCCTCGGCGATGCGGAACTGCTCGCGGACCAGGTCGATCCCGGTGACCTCCTCGGACACGCAGTGCTCGACCTGCAGGCGGGTGTTCACCTCGAGGAACGACACGGTCCCGTCGGCGCCGATGAGGAACTCGCACGTGCCGGCACCGACGTAGCCGACCTCGCGGAGGATCGCCTTCGACGACTCGTACAGCCGCGTCTCCTGCTCGGACGTCAGGTACGGCGCCGGTGCCTCCTCGACGAGCTTCTGGTGCCGGCGCTGCAGCGAGCAGTCACGCGTGGAGACGATGACGACGTTGCCGTGCTCGTCCGCCAGGCACTGCGTCTCGACGTGCCGCGGCTTGTCGAGGTACTTCTCGACGAAGCACTCGCCGCGACCGAAGGCGGCGATGGCCTCGCGGGTCGCCGACTCGAAGAGCTCCTCGACCGACTCGCGGGACCGCACGACCTTCAGCCCTCGCCCGCCACCACCGAAGGCGGCCTTGATCGCGACGGGCAGCCCGACCTGGTCGACGAAGTCGAACACCTCGGACACGTCCTGCACGGGTTCGATGGTGCCGGGGGCCAGCGGCGCGCCGACCTTCTCGGCGACGTGCCGGGCGGAGACCTTGTCCCCGAGGCGCTCGATCGACTCCGGCGACGGGCCGATCCACGTGAGCCCGGCGTCGATGACGGCGCGCGCGAAGTCGGCGTTCTCGGCGAGGAACCCGTAGCCCGGGTGCACGGCGTCGGCGCCGGAGCGGCGGGCCACCGAGATGATCTTGTCGATGACGAGGTAGGTGTCGGCGCTCGTGGTGCCGTTCAGCGCGTAGGCCTCGTCCGCCAGGCGGGCGTGGAGCGCGTCACGGTCCTGGTCGGCGTACACGGCGACCGATGCCTTGCCTGCGTCGCGGGCCGCGCGGATGATGCGGACGGCGATCTCGCCGCGGTTCGCGATGAGGACCTTGCTGATACGGGGCATGGTGAGTCAGCCTATTCGTGCCACGGCAGCCGGAATTGACCGGCACGTACAAAGAACGACGTCGATCGAGTGTGGATGTCTACAGCGACCAGAGGTCGTGCCACGCGACGCCGAACCCGCGGAGCAGCATCGACCGGAGCACGGGCAGCGACAGGCCGACGACGGCCGAGGGTGCTCCGTCGATCCGGGTGATGTACGCGGCCGCCCGGCCGTCGATGGTGAAGGCCCCGGCGACCTCGAGCGGCTCGCCCGTCGCGACGTACGCGTCGATCTCCTCGGAGTCCATGTCGTCGGCGAACGTGAGCACCGCACTGTCGACCGCGACGACGTGGTCGCCGGCGGCGACCAGCGTCGACCCGCCGGGCTCGACGTCCCCCAGGTGGCCGGCCACGCCGAGCGCCCCGCCGCCCGACGGGTCCACCTGTCGGACGGGAGGCACGGTGCCGGCCCGCCCCGCGCCTCCCGTCCGGTCCGTGGTCGAGTCCAGGGCCGCGTCCGGCCCGCGGTCCAGCCGTCGGTCCACGACGCAGTGTCCGCTCCACAGGGTGCCGCCGCCCGCGGCGAGCATCTGCCGCCACCGCTCGCGGGCGACCTCCGGGTCGTGGGGCTTGCCGTAGAGCACACCGTCCACCTCGAACGCGGAGTCGCCGCCGAACACGAAGCCGTCGACGGGGGAGCCGGCGATCCGGGCGTCCGCGACGGCGTCCGCCTTGGCGACCGCGAGCAGCCCGACCAGCTCCGGTCCGGTCAGGTCGCGCCCGAGCGCGGCGGACGCGGCGGCCACCGCGGCGTCCTCGTCGACCCCCGGCGCGACGAGCACGGGTTCGATGCCGGTCTGCGCGAGGAGCGCACGGCGGGCGGGGGACGTACTCGCGAGGTACAGACGCATGGGAACATCGAACCATGGGTGAATCCGTCGGCACGCTGCTCGAACTCGACGTCACCGGGATCGCCCACGGCGGCATCTCGGTGGCACGGCACGAGGGGCGCGTGGTCTTCGTCTCGGACGCGGTGCCGGGGGAGCGCGTCGTCGCCCGGGTGACCGAGGACCGCAAGAAGTCGTTCTGGCGCGCCGACACGGTGTCCGTCGTGACGCCGAGCGAGCACCGTGTCGACCACGTCTGGCCCGAGGCAGCGCTCGACCGCGACCCGGCCGTGCGCGCCGGCGGTGCCGAGTTCGGCCACATCGCGCTCTCGCACCAGCGCACGCTCAAGCACGACGTCCTGGTCGACGCGTTCTCGCGGTTCGCTCGGACCGACCTGACCGAGGTCCTCGGGCACGACGTCACGGTCGAGTCTGCCCCCGGCGACGACGAGACGAACGGCCTCGGGTGGCGCACGCGTGTCCGTCTGCACGTCGACGAGGACGGCACCGCCGGGCCCTTCGCCGCCCGGTCGCACACGGTCGTGCCGGTGACCTCCCTGCCCCTCGCCGCCCAGCGCGTGCAGGACGCCGCGCCGCTGGCCCGCGGGGCGATGCCGGGGGCCTCGGTCGTCGACGTCCTCGCCCCGAGCGGTGCCGAGGGCGCCCGACTCGTGATCGACGAGCAGAAGCCCACCGTCGTGACCGAGGTCGTGGGGGACCGCTCCTTCACCGTCGACGACACCGGCTTCTGGCAGGTGCACCGGCAGGCGCCGGCCGTGCTCACCGCGGCCGTGCAGGACCTGGTCGACCGGGACCGGCTCGACCCCGAGGGGCAGCACCTCGACCTCTACGGCGGCGTCGGGCTCCTCGCGGCGGCACTCGGGGACGTCGTCGGTCCGAAGGCCCGGATCACGAGCGTCGAGAGCGCCGCGCGCGCCACCGAGCACGCGCAGGAGAACCTGGCCGAGTGGATCGGTGCCCGTGCCGAGACGGGTCGCGTGGACCGCTGGCTCGCCCGGACCGCGGCGGACGCCTCCCGACCGGAGCTGCAGCGCTTCCGCGCCGGCACCGTCGTGCTCGACCCGCCCCGCTCGGGAGCCGGTCGCGAGGTCGTCGTGCAGATCGCGGCCCTGCAGCCGGCGCAGGTCGTGTACGTCGCCTGCGACCCCGTCGCCCTCGCCCGCGACGTCGCGACCTTCGCGGACCTCGGCTACCGGCTCGAGGCGCTGCGGGCCTTCGACCTCTTCCCGCACACCCACCACCTGGAGGCCGTCGCGCGGCTCGTGCCGATCGCCTGAGCCGCGCGGGCCCGGCCCGGTGTGCCGCGGTGTGCAGGAACACCGTCGGGGCCGCCGACACGGGTATCCTCAGACGATGATCGCTCCCGGCGACAGGGGCCGGGCGTGCATCGGAACGAGAGGCCACCGTGGCAGCAGACACGAACACCAGCAGCGGAGCGACCGGACTGGCCACCAGGCCCGTCCGTGTCGCCGTCGTCGACGACCACGAGTCCGTGCGGCTCGGCATCCAGGCGGCGTGCCAGAACGAGGGGTTCGAGGTGGTGCTCACCGCCGCGAGCGTGCCCGAGTACGTCGCGAACCTCGGCGGGCGTGAGGTCGACGTCGTCGTGCTCGACCTGTCGCTCGGCGACGGCTCGACCGTGACCGCGAACGTCAAGGGCGTGCAGGGGACCGGATCGGCGGTCCTCGTGCACTCCATCGCCGACCGGGTCGCCAGCGTGCGCGAGGCCCTGGCCGCAGGGGCGGCCGGCGTCATCCCGAAGTCCTCGGCGACGAAGACGGTGATGGCCGCCGTCGCCACCGTCGCCCGCGGGGACGTCCTCAACAACCTCGAGTGGGCGAGCGCGATCGACGCCGACCGCGACTTCGCGAAGGCGCAGCTCGGACGGCGTGAGCGCGAGATCCTGCACCTCTACGCATCCGGCCTGCCGCTCAAGCTCGCCGCGCAGCAGCTCGGCATCGGCTACTCGACGGCCCGGGAGTACCTCGACCGCATCCGCGTGAAGTACGTGGAGGTCGGACGTCCGGCGCCGACGAAGGTCGACCTGCTCCGTCGTGCCGTCGAGGACGGGATCCTCCCGGGCCTCGACTCCGGCATCGACCCCGACACCGACGGCCGCTGACGACCGTGGCCACCACGGCCGAGCCGGCGAGGTCCCGGCGCACCGACCGGACCGCACCGGGCGACACCGCCACCCGCGCCGCCGCAGCGCCGTCCGTCGACGTCGGTCCCGGCGCGGCGACCGGGGCGTCGTCGACGTCGGCACCGTTCGGTGCCGATCCGACGCGAGGGGTGCGGTCCGCCATCACCCAGGCGTCGGTCGAGCGGCTGTTCTCGGTGCTCCTCGCACTGACCGCCATCGGGTTCGGGGCGCTGTACGCGCCGAAGGTCGTCGGCCAGTTCCCGAACCTCGACCAGGTCTGGGGTCCGGTGTCGGCGGCGGCACTCGGTGCCTCGTTCCTGTTCGTCGGGGCGACGGCGTTCGTGCAGCGGTTGGCGCAGGTCGCGCAGATCAGCTGTGCCCTGCTGTTCCTCGTCGTGCTCGTCACGTGGCCGCTCACCGTGCACCAGGCGATCCCCGCAGACCAGGTCCCGTGGCCGTGGTGGTTCTGCACGGTCGGCTCGACCGCGGCCGCGCTCGGCTTCGCGCCCTGGCGCGCCACGGTCTACACCGCGCTCGTGCCCGCCGTCTACGTGGCGATCCGCCTGACGCCGCTCGGGGGCGAAGCGGGACTGCCCGCCGTGCTCCAGGGCGTCTTCACCGCGTTCCTCAGCGGCGCGGTGCTCGTCATCGCCGTGCTGCTGCGTCGCGCGGCGGCCGCGGTGGACACGGCGCAGGCGACGGCGGTCCGGCGGTACTCGGCGGCCATCCGCGAGCACGCGACCGAGGTCGAGCGCGTGCAGGTGGACGCGATCGTGCACGACAGCGTGCTCACGACCCTGCTCTCCGCTGCGCGGGCGGACACACCCGAGGCCCGGGCGCTCGCGGCGCGGATGGCCCGGAACGCGATCGACCACCTCGCCGCCGCCGCCACCGACCAGCCCGGCGAGGCCCCGCCGGTCCCGGTCCACGAACTGCGGGACCGGATCGCCGAGGCCGTCGACGGGCTCGCCGCACCGGTCCGGCTGATCGACGGGCACGACGGTGGGCTGCGTGTGCCGGCCATCGTCGCGGAGGCCCTCGCCGCCGCGGCGGTCCAGGCCTCGGTGAACAGCGTGCAGCACGCCGGGGGACCGCAGGTCGACCGCTGGGTGAGCGTCGACCAGCGCGGCAGCGCGGTGCGCGTCGAGGTCGGTGACGACGGCGCTGGCTTCGACCTGGGCGCCGTCCCGGCAGCCCGGCTCGGCGTCCGGCGGTCGATCGTCGAGCGTGTGCAGGCCGTCGGCGGTACCGCCGTGGTCTCGAGCAACCCCGGCGCGGGGACGCGCATCCGGCTCGAGTGGACCCCGGAGGTGCCGGCGTGAGGGTGTCGCTGCCCGCGCGGGTCGCGATCGGGCTCGCCGCGCTGTTCTCGGTGTACCAGCTCGTGCTCGGCTTCGCCTCGTTCACGACGGTGACCGACGTCTCGCCCGTCGTGGCGTGCATGGCCCTCTACGCCGTGGCGAGCGCGGTCGTCCTCTTCGCCCCGGGGAGGGCGCTGCCGGTCTGGGCGGCGTGCTTCGCGCTCGCCACGGCGCTGGTGCTGCCGGTGATCGCCGCCCCCGTCGCCGACCTCGCGCACAAGAACGACTCGACGACCTGGTGGGTCGCCGCCGTCGGCACGCTCATGGTCGTGCTCGTCGTGCGGGGCCGCCGCGCGTTCGCGTGGGTGGGCGTGGCCTTCCTGACGCTCTACGTCGTGCTGTGGGCGGGGCCGGGTGCGTTCGCCGACCTCGGGGTCGCCGGCAGCGTCGCGTGGGTGGCGATCGCGACGTGGTTCGCCGTCGCGATGAGCCGGGCGACCACGGCGACCACGGAGTTCCTCCGCGCCGAGCAGGAGACCGCCGACTGGCAGGCCGCGCAGGACGCCCACGTGTTCGAACGGCAGCTCCGCCTGAGCCAGACGACCCGGATGGCGCTGCCGATGCTGCAGCAGGTCATCGCGCAGGGGGGCGACCTGACGGAGGCGGAGCGCGCGGAGAGCCTGCACCTCGAGCAGGCGATCCGCGACGAGATCCGCGGGCGCTCGCTGCTCTCCGACGACGTCCGTGACGAGGTCATGCGCCTCCGACGACGGGGTGCCACCGTGCAGCTGCACGACGACGGCGGCCTCGACGAGCTCGAGGTGGAGGACCTGCGGCGCGTGCACGCCGAGATCGCCGAGGCGTTGCGTCGGGCCCGCGGGGCGGACAACGTGATCGTGCGGACCGTCGCCGAGGGCGCGGACGCGGCGGTCACCGTCGTGGGGCTGCGGCTCGACACGGCGGCGAGCGAGTCGGCGGCCCTCGGAGCGGGGCTGGACGACGAGGACGGGGACGAGGACGACTCCGTCGTGCTCTGGCTCGAGATCCCGCGGCACGCGACCGTCTGACCCGCAGCCGTCGCGCGACGAGCGACTGCGGAGTTGCAGGCTTCTGCGGCGTGACGGGCGACTGCGGCGCGGAGTGCGGCCGGCAGCCCGAGCTGTGGGGAGCGAGACCGGATCGAGGATGGTGCCGGAAACGGGGAACGGGCCGGTTCCGAGGAACCGGCCCGTTCACGACCCGAGCCTGAGCGACAACCCGAATACCGCCCTGGCTCGTAGCTGGTCGATGGCGTCGTACCCTAGTCGGCCACCGACCGATGATGTTCTTCGTTGAAGGACACCGAACACGAACTACTATGCCCGGTCCGCACGGGCGTGTCAGTCGTCATTTCGGGGGACAAATCAGCCCGTTCCGGTGCCGTGCCCCGCGCGGTGTCCCCCGATCAGGGGGAGACGGACCGGGAAGTGCACGCTGCAACCCGTCGATCCGGTCGCGAGCGGCGCTCGGCCACGGGGTACATCGTCGCCCGGTTCCCCCCGGACGCGCAAGACCCCCGCCGGTGAACGGCGGGGGTCGGGTGCGCGGCTGGTGCGGCCGGGGGGGTCAGCGGATCGAGCGGCTCCAGGCGTCGTGCCCGTGCTCGAGCGGGCGGCGCAGGCCGCGCGCCGAGGCGTCCCAGCCGGCGCGGGGCGACACGGTCACGTCGGCACGCCCGGCGGCGGCGACCTCGTCTGCCCGGCGCTGCAGCACGGCGACGACGGCGGCGAGTTCCTCGGGGCTCGGGTCCCCGGCGACGACGGTCACGTCGGCCCCCGTCCCCACGAGAGCGTCGGTCGGCACGAGAGCGTCGGTCGGCACCGGAGCGTCGGCGGGCACGGCCGCGGCGTGGCGACCCATCAGGCGTCGCCTCCGGGGCCCTCGGTGCACTGCACGGCCGTCACAGCGGGATGTTCCCGTGCTTCTTCGGCGGCAGCGCGGCACGCTTGCCCCGCAGTGCCCGGAGCGCCTTGATGACCGCGACGCGCGTCGCGTGCGGCTGGATGATCCCGTCGAGCTCACCGCGCTCGGCCGCCAGGTACGGCGACGCGACGTTGTAGGTGTACTCGTTCGCCAGCCGCGCCCGGACGGCGGCGACGTCCTCGCCGGCCTCCTCGGCGCGCTTGATCTCGGCGCGGTACAGGATGTTGACGGCGCCCTGCCCGCCCATGACCGCGATCTCCGCCGTGGGCCAGGCCAGGTTGATGTCGGCGCCGAGCTGCTTCGACCCCATCACGATGTACGCCCCGCCGTACGCCTTGCGGGTGATCACCGTGACGAGCGGCACCGTCGCCTCGGCGTAGGCGTAGAGGAGCTTCGCCCCGCGGCGGATGACACCCGTCCACTCCTGGTCGGTGCCGGGCAGGTAGCCGGGCACGTCGACGAGGGTGAGGATCGGGATGCCGAACGCGTCGCAGAACCGGACGAAGCGGGCTGCCTTCTCGCCGGCGTCGATGTTCAGCGTGCCGGCCATGGCCTGCGGCTGGTTGGCGATGATGCCGACCGTACGGCCCTCGACCCGACCGAAGCCGACCATGATGTTCGGCGCGAAGAGCGGCTGGACCTCGAGGAACTCGCCGTCGTCCACGACGTGCTCGATGATCGTCGTGACGTCGTACGGCTGGTTCGTCGAGTCCGGGATGACGGTGTCGAGCTCGTGGTCGGCGTCGGTGGTCTCGAGCTCGGGCGCGACGTCGTAGGCGGGTGCGTCGGACAGGTTGTTGTCCGGCAGGAAGCCGACGAGCGAACGGGCGTAGTCGAGCGCGTCGGACTCGTCCTCGGCCAGGTAGTGCGCGACCCCGGAGACGGCGTTGTGCGTCTGTGCACCGCCGAGCTCCTCGAAGCCGACGTCCTCGCCGGTCACGGTCTTGATGACGTCCGGTCCGGTGACGAACATGTGGCTCGTCTTGTCGACCATGATCACGAAGTCGGTCAGGGCAGGGGAGTAGACCGCACCGCCGGCGGCCGGGCCCATGACGATCGAGATCTGCGGGATGACACCGGAGGCCTGCGTGTTGAGGCGGAAGATCTCGCCGTACTTGCCGAGGGCGACGACGCCCTCCTGGATACGGGCGCCACCGGAGTCGAGGATGCCGATGATCGGCACCCCGGTCTTCAGCGCGTGCTGCATCACCTTGACGATCTTCTCGCCGGCGACCTCGCCCAGGGACCCGCCGAAGACGGTGAAGTCCTGCGCGTAGACCGCGACGTTGCGGCCGTGGATCGTGCCGACGCCGGTGACGACCGCGTCGCCGTAGGGCCGCTTGGCGTCCATGCCGAACGACGTCGTGCGGTGGCGGACGAACTCGTCGAACTCGACGAACGAGTTCTCGTCGAGGAGCTGCTCGATGCGCTCGCGGGCGGTGCCCTTGCCCTTCGCGTGCTGCTTCGCGATGGCGGCCTCGCCCGCGGCGGTCACGGCCTCGTGGTACCGGTCGCGCAGGTCCGCGAGGCGACCGGCCGTGGTCGAGAGGTCGGGGGTGTCTCCTGTGGTCACCCGCTCACCCTACCGGCGGGCACGGACGGCCCCGGTTGGAGGACCCCCACGGTTCCTGCCCGTACATTTGCGTGCATGTCCACACCGGAGCAGGCCGACCTGCCGCGATCCCGTGCCGTCGTCGAGGCCGCGGGCGGGCGGTTCGACCGCCGCGACCGGACCGGTTCGACGAACGCCGACCTGCTCGCCGTCGCGCCGGACCGGCCGCACGGCAGCGTCGTGGTGACGCTCGACCAGACCGCGGGTCGCGGGCGTCTCGACCGCACCTGGAGCGCCCCGGCCGGGCAGGCGCTCGCCGCGAGCGTCCTCGTCCGCGCCGACCTCGACGACCGCGACCGCGGCTGGCTGCCGCTCGTCGCCGGACTCGCGATGCGCGACGCGGTGACCGCGGTGCTGCCGGACACGACCGGGCCGGGTCGCGCCTCCCGTCCGACCGACGACGACGCAGGCGGCACGACGGAGCCGCGCGTGCTGGTGAAGTGGCCGAACGACGTCCTCGTCGACGGCCGCAAGGTCTCCGGGATCCTCTGCCAGGTCGCGTCGGACGGCAGCGTCGTCGTCGGGGCCGGCGTCAACCTGACCATCCCCGCCGACCGCCTGCCGACGCCGACGTCCACCTCGCTCGCGGTCGCGGGCGCCGTCGACGACGCACCCACCCTGGCGGACGCGGTGCTGTCCGCCGCCACGACGGCCGTCCTGGAGGCGGTGGCCGCCCTGGTCGCGGGCGGTCACGCCGCGCAGACGGTGCGGTCCCGCGTCCGGGCCGCCTGCGGCACGATCGGTCGCCGCGTCCGCCTGGAGCTGCCCGACGGCACGGTGGAGGAGGTCGACGCCACCGGCATCGACGACGACGGCCGCATCACGATCCGGGATCGGGACGGCCGGTCCAGGGGCGTCGCGGTGGGGGACCTCACCCACCTGCGGTATGCATGACGGCATGACCGCCGAGACGCCGCCCGAACGCGTCGTCGCGCGACTCCGGCCCCACGCCCGCCGGCTGGTCCGCCCGGCCGTCTTCGTCGTGCTCGTGGCACTCGCCGGGGGCTTCGGCTTCGGCGTCTTCCGGGCGCAGCTCGCCTGGCTCAACGTCGTCGTCGCCGGTCTGACCGTGCTGCTCGTGGTGCTCGGGGGACTCGTCCCGCTGCTGCGGTGGATGTCCGAGCGGTACGTCGTCACGACCCGGCGGCTCGTCGTGTCGCACGGTCTCGGCACCCGCACCCGCCGCGAGCTCCTGCACTCCCGCGGGTACGACGTGACGGTCCGGCGGCAGGGCATGCAGGGGGTGTGGCGCTCGGGCGACGTGCTCGTGTTCCCCGGCGACGAACCGCCGCTCGTGCTCGCCGACGTGCCGCACGCCGACCTCGTGGTCGCGGTTCTGCAC